>DASVBI010000036.1:0-2581 GCA_036375915.1 Terriglobales bacterium
GCCCAGCAGCTTGTCGCCGCTTCCCGCCGAGCTGCCCAGCCATCCCAGGTCCAGCACCGGGCTGCTCCCCGCTTGTGGCACCAGCCCCGCTGAAGGTGTCGTGCTCAGCGCTGTGTTCGGCACCAGCCCCGCCGCTGTCACATCCACGTAGTGCCGCGTGCTCGCCTGCAGTGGCGCCGTGGGATCCGCGGCCAGGGTCAGCGGCCCCGTCATGGCATCGCCGTTTTTCCTCACGTACGAGCCCTCTCCCACATTCACCACCGCCGCGTCCACATAGCCCTTGTTCACCACATCCCCGTTTCCTACGGGGGTCGGCACGCTGGGCGCTACGGTGAATTGCTTCAATCCGTTGATGACCTCCGTCCCCTCACGATGCACCACCGCCGCGTCGTTCGCTTTCCCCGCCGCCACACTGTCCACATACTCCCGCGTCACCATCTGCACCGCCATCGAACTCGGCGCCAGCCGGCTGCGGATCGCCGCTATCGTTGCCGGCGAACTCGACGGTACCACCCAGTACTCCGTGTTCGTGGTGCCGTCATCCAGTTTCAGCACCACTTTGTAGTACGTGCCTGCCGGATTCCCTCCCGCGTTCGGCGCCAGCTCAATCTGCACCTCCCCGTTCGCTCCCAGGGCAAAGTCCTTGCTTCCCGCCGCTACCGGTTTGTTGTCCGCGGTGGTGAAGGCTGGCCAGGAAATCAGCAGCACGCCGCGCGCCGGGCTCCCATCCGCCCGGTACAGCACGTCGTTGATCGTCGTCATCGCCGGCGTGCTGCCGCGCGCGCTCATGGCCGCCATCACCAGCAGCCAGCAAAAAACCCGCCCTGTGCGGCGGCGTATCTTCCCCATACTCTTCTCGCTCCCCTGCCAATCCCGCGATCCAAAATTTCTCTCGCCGGCTTCCCACGCGGGGGCCCCCGCCCGCCTGCCGGCAAAAACAAAAGGGGGACACGCCCTCTCGGCGTATCCCCCGGCTTCTGCTCTCTATTTTCAGGATACCAGATTCACGCCCTATTCCGTGACTTCCGCCCGCTCGCCTTTGTCCTGTCTTAGGAACAACTTGCACCCGATTTCACCGGCCGCTCCTCTTGACACCATCCGCATCTCCCGTGAATTCCTCGCCTCTGCGCCCTCTGTGTCCTCTGTGGTGAAAAGGTTTTTTGGGGAGAGATTCATCGCTAAGGCGCCGGAGCGGCTGGAACCGCGCTCGCCGGAATGCTCAGGGCCTGGTCCAGGCGCAGCTTCATGCCCGACTGGGCGGGAATTTCCACGTCCTTGCCCTGCGTAGCCAGCACATAGCCGCCGCCCGCGATGGCCCCAATCGCCAACCCCTTCAGAGCGCTGCCAAAAATCAAACCTGCCACCGTGCCCAGTCCGGCGCCAATGCCCACATCTTTGGCTACAGTTTTGCCCCCCGTGCTGGAGGTGACTTCCCCCTCGCTGCCCGCTTTTTTGTCGTGCACCGAGAGCAGGGTAGCCTCCACCGGGAAAGAGCGGTGGCTGGGCAGGGTCATGTCCTTGAAACGGAACGCCAGCCGCCCTTTCCCGCGCACCATGGGCAGGGTCTTGCCCTGCTCCGATTCGGTCACTTCTCCGTTGATGACGGTGCCGGCGGGAATGGCCACCGCGCCATTGGCGGCGCGCACCGGCTGCGCCACTACAGCCGTGAAGGTGTCGCCGGTTTTCGCGGTCTTGCTGGAGAGCGCGTCCTGCAGGGTGGCGTCAATTTCCGTGCCCGCGGGTACGGTCAACTGCGCGGCCACCGGCTGCGCGGCTGCCGTCTGCGCCGCGGGAGTAGCCGGACGATTCTGCAACTGGGGAGCGGCGGAAGCAAGCGCCTGCGGCGGCTGGTCGAAAACCGGCTGGGCGCCCGCGGCCACGGTCTGGAAGCGGGCTTCCTGGTTGCGCGTCTCCTGCCCCGTATCCACCTGGAAAAAATAACTCGTCCCCGCCTGCAGCCCGGATAAATGCACCCGGTGATAAGTGTTGGCGCCCGGTTCCTCCGCGGTTTGCGAGAGCGCTCCCTGCCTGGTCCCGTAATAGACCTTGCTGGGCGAAGGCGCGCTGGTGGACCAGGTAATGACGGCGGAAGTGTCGTCGGCGTACTGGATGCTGGGGCCCTTGGTGATCGCTGCGGCTACTTGCTGGTTGAGCCGCGCCGGTTGCAGGTCGCGCTCGGCGTTGGCCCCGGCGGCCACCGTCTGAAAGCTGTTGCTGGCCAGCGTGGAATTTGTTCCGTTATCAATGCGGAAATAATACGTGGTGGAAGGCTGCAGGTTCTGCAGGTCGAGCCGATGGAAGGTGCGGCTGTTGCGGTTCTCTGAGACCTGGGTCAGGCTTTTTTCGCTGGTGCCGTAGTACACCCGGGATTCGGTAGGTACGTCGGTGGTCCAGGTGACCACGGCAAACTGATCGTCGGCATACTCGATAGTGGGCCCCTGGGTGATGCGGGCCACGGGTGTATTGGAGGACTGGGCAGGGGGAACTATGGCGCCGGCCAGCGCCACCCATCCCAGCACCACTACGCCCGCCGCAGTCAAAGCTCTCCTCATAAGCACCTCGCCACTTGAAGAAGGGATTT
>DASVBI010000385.1:0-3269 GCA_036375915.1 Terriglobales bacterium
GGTCTTATTAATTTCCTTTAGGAGCTCAAATCAACTGCAATGGTGCGGAAGGGGGGATTTGAACCCCCACGCCTTTCGGCGCCACCCCCTCAAGATGGTGTGTCTGCCAGTTCCACCACTTCCGCACTGGCCAAAAAGTATCGTGAGGTCGGGTTTCATTATAGCAAAGGCGGTTACTGGGCTCGTAACCTGGCAGCCAGCACTCAGCTAGGGCCGTGCCGGCGAAGACGATGCGGGAGTTATCGCATTAATGGTGTGCCGTCCCTCCGGAACTCGCTGCCGAACGCTGACTGGCTGAGTGCTGACGGCTAAGTGCTGATGGCTGGTGTTCAGTACTTCACGATCGCCGCAAACGACTTCGCATCGAGGCTGGCCCCGCCCACCAGGGCGCCGTCTATTTCCTCCTGCGCCATCAGGGCTTTGGCGTTGTCAGGCTTGACGCTCCCGCCATAAAGGATGCGCAGGTTGCGCGCAAGTTCATCGCCCAGGGCCTTGGCGGCCTGCTGGCGGATGACGCGGTGCGCCTCCGCGGCCAGCTCCGGCGTAGCCGTGCGGCCGGTCCCGATGGCCCACACCGGTTCATAGGCAACGACGAGGCGACTCGCCTTTTCGCCGGAGATGGTGCGGAA
Source organism: Terriglobales bacterium (assembly GCA_036375915.1). GTDB lineage: Bacteria > Acidobacteriota > Terriglobia > Terriglobales > Acidobacteriaceae > JAICWP01. The sequence goes on from DASVBI010000385.1 coordinate 630, forward strand.
GGCGCGGCTGCACTGGCGCCGCAGCACCTCCTCGGTGAGCCCCGCCTCGCGCTCTTGGATCACTTCGCCCACGCACACGATGGGCGTAAGCCCGGCCTCCAGCGCCCGTTCCAGCTTTTTGTTTACCGTGTCGTCGCTTTCCCCGAAGTACTGCCGGCGCTCGGAGTGGCCGATGATCACGTGCGTGCAGCCGCAGGCCAGCAACATGGGCGCGGAAATTTCGCCGGTGAAGGCGCCTTCCTTTTCCCAATACATGTTCTGCCCGCCGATGGCAACGTTGGAGCCCCGCGCCGCCTCCACCGCCGCCGCGATGCACACGAAAGGTGGACAGACGGCGATTTCGTCGCGCTTATGGCCCCCGGCCAGGGGCAGAAAAGCGCGGAAGAACTCCCGCGTCTGGTCGGGCGTTTTGTACATCTTCCAGTTGGCGGCAATCAGTTTTTTGCGTGCCATGATTCTGAGATTCCGTTGCAGGAGCTCAAGCCCGATTGATATGTGCGCCCTGATCCTGGCAATCAGCGATTCTGCTGCGAATTGGAGGGCACCAGCTGAAAATTCACCACAATGCGGGTCTCGCTTTCCACCGCGCGGCCGCGCACCGTCCGCGGATGGTAGCGCCAGCCCCGCACCGCGTCCAGCACCGAGTCGGCCAGCAGCGGGTCGCCGCTGACCACTCGAATGTGGCGCAGGAACCCGTGTGTGCCAATGGTTGCTTCCAGCACCACCGGACCCTGAATGCGGTTGGCCCGCGCCGCCGCCGGATACACCGGATCCACACGGTGCAACAGTTGCTCACCCTCGCGCGTGCCCCGCATCACCACCGCCGGCCGTGTGTCGCTCGCGCCTTCTCCCGCCCGCGGCGATTCTTCCACCACGTCCAGCACGGAACTGTCTCCGTGAGTGGTGGCCGCATTGCCGGAAGAAGAGTCGGTTGGCGCGCCATTGCCTTGCTCCGTCGCTGCTGGCACACTGCCCGCCGCCTGCGCCGGGGTTGAAGGCGAGCTGCTCCCCAGCAGCCAGATCAGGATAAACAGCAGCAGCACAGAGGCTCCCGCGGCCAAATACAAGCTGCGCTGGTTGCGCCGCTTGCGTCCATTTGCCACCGCTGCCGGAGGCGCCGGCCACAGCTTGCCATTCACTGCTTTCACCGGCACCGGGCCGGCGGGCGCAGCCATGCGGCTTACCGTCGTTCGCGCGGGAGTGTTGCTCGGTGCCGTCCGCGCCGCCGCCCCGTTTCCCGGAGCCGCCAGCGGCGTCACCACCGGCTTGGGTACGGCCGGTCGAGGGGGCGCGCTGGCGGCCCGTACCGCTCTGGATGGCGAACCCGGGCCCGCGCCTTGTAAGGGAACCTTTCCCACCGGCCGCTTCCACCGCCGCGGAGCTTCCATGCCGAACAGCGCGCAATCGGCTGCCAGCGCTTCCACGTCAATCTTGTTTTTTTCTGCTGCCGTACTGGCGCCATTGCTCGGAGCGGCGCCCTTATTGGACTTAACGGTCGCACCTGTGCTCGTGGCGCCGGAACCATTTCCCGAGCCGTTTATGGGAACTGGCTGCGGCGGCTCCTGCACCTCCGCCGGCACAATACGCAGCGCCAGGTTGCCGGCGCTGGCCACTTCCTGTGCCGGCAAGGCGACCGCCGCCACCGGTTGCGGCTCCGGTGCCGGCACCGGACCTGCCGGCATCGGCGCTGTCCTCGGCTCGTCCCTCGTCAAATGGTTTGCAGCAGCTCGGTCCACAGCGGCTTCCTGCGCCGCCCCAGCCGTAGCCGGCATTTCTTCGGACAAGGGCGGGTTTTCGGCGGCTGCCGGCTCCTGCCGCTCCGTCTCCTCTGCCACTTCCTGCGCCGAAACTGAAGGTGAACTCGCCTCCGCCGCTGCCTCCGGCTCCGGCGAACCGGCCGGAGCGCTGGCCTCCGGCTCCGGCGAACCGGCCGGAGCGGTCGGAGCGCTGGCCGCAGGCGCCGGCGAACTGGCCGCCGGAGTGGCCCCTGCCGCACTGAAAGCTGCCTGCTTTTCCTGCTGCGTGCGCAGAGCCTCGAAATCCAGATCGCCGGAAGCTTCCGCCACAATGTCCGGCCCGATGCTCCTTTGCGACATGGCAAAGCCCAGCGAAAGAGCGTTGAAGCACAGGGTGTTGATGTTGCGCGGAATGCCTTCGCTATGCTCCACCAGTAGGGCGCGCGCCGCGGGCGTGAACAGCGGCGGCCCGCAATAGCCCGCCACCCGCAGGCGGTGGTCAATGTAGCGGTTCACTTCCGCCGCCGTCAGCGGCTCCAGCCGCACCAGGTGGGAAATGCGCTGGCGCAGCTGCAGCAGGGCGGGTGATGCCAGGCGGTCGGCCAGCTCCGGCTGCCCGGTCAGGATGATGTGCAGCAGTTTGGCCCGCGGCGTTTCAAAATCAGAAAGAAGCCGCACCGTCTCCAGCACGCTCACATCCAGGTTCTGTGCCTCATCCACCACCGCGATTACTTTTTTGCCCGCCTGCGCCTCCCGCGCCAGCAGCTGCCCGAACTGCTCCTGCAGGCGCACGAAATCGGTCTCCCCGGTGTCGGCTCCCAGCTCCGTCATCAGGTAGCGCAGAAACTCGCGCGAATCGCACTGGGTCAGAAAAATAAAGGCCGTGCGCGCCGCTGTGGACTAG
>DASVBI010000536.1:0-5875 GCA_036375915.1 Terriglobales bacterium
ACCGACTACAGCCATCCCTGCCAGGCCATGGCGGACTATCTGACCATGCTCGAAGTCAAAGGCAGGCTGGCCGGGCTGAAGGTGGCCTTTGTCGGCGATGGCAACAATGTGGCCCACTCCCTGATGTTCGCGGGAGCGCAACTGGGCGCTCAGGTGTGGGTGGCCACACCGCGGGGGTACGAGCCCCGCGGCGACGCGCTGGCCTGGGCGCAGCGTCGCGGCGCGGAAACCGGCGGCACCTGCACCCTGACCAACGATGCGGCCCAGGCGGCACATGACGCCGACGTGGTCTATACCGACGTTTGGGCGAGCATGGGCCAGGAAGGCGAGGCCGGCCTTCGCCGCCGCAATTTCCTGCCCTACCAGGTCAACGCCGCGCTGTTCGCTTTGGCCAAGCCGGACGCCATCTTCATGCATTGCCTGCCCGCCCACCGCGGCGACGAGGTCACCGACGAGGTCATTGACTGCCCGCGCTCCGTGGTCTTTCAGGAAGCGGAAAACCGCCTGCACGTCCAGAAAGCCATTATGGTTCAGCTGATGAAGGAGCGGGTGGTGGAAGCGATGGTGGCCCCGGCCGAGGAATTGGCGCACGTGTGAAGACGGAAGTCAGGAGTCGGTAGTCGGGAGTGAGCGGGAGAGGTTATCGCGACTTGGTTGTACGGCAGAAAGCAATGGAGCTTGTGACCGAGGTCTATCGAGTTACGTCCGATTTTCCCAAGCATGAGATCTACGGTGTTACTGGCCAAATTCGCCGAGCGGCGATATCGGTTCCAAGTAATTTGGCTGAGGGCCACGGGCGCACGTCCCGTCGCGAATTTCATCAATTTATTAGCCAAGCTCGCGGGTCATTGGTAGAAGTGGAAACTCAATTAGAGATTGCCCGAAATCTGGGCTACCTCCCCGCGACTGTCGCTTCCGATTTGTTGGCCAAAGCAGGCCGTGTTGGAAGGATGTTGAATGGGCTGCGGGCATGGTCGGAGTCCCGAGAAGGCTCGAAACCGACTCCCGACTCTTGACTCCCGACTACCCAAAACGATTGGTTATGCCGCAAACCATGCTACTCGCCATCGGCGGTAATTCCCTCATCCGCTCGGGGGAGAAGGGAACTGTTGCCGAGCAACTGGCGAACGCTCGGCGCACGGCCGCGGCCGTCATCGGCCTGATTCGCGATGGCTACCGGCTGGTCATCACCCACGGCAACGGACCTCAGGTAGGCGCCGACCTGCTGCGCTCTGAGCGCGCTGCCGACCAGGTTCCCGGCCTTCCCCTGGATGTCTGCGGCGCCGCCACCCAGGGTGAAATCGGCTACCTGTTGTGCCAGTCGTTGCACGATGAACTCGATGCCGCCGGCTTGCACGTGCCCCTGGTAAGCATCATCACCCAGACCGTGGTTTCCCGCGACGACCCGGCCATGCAGCATCCCAGCAAGCCCATCGGGCCTTTCTACCTGCGGGCCGACGCCGAGCAGCGCAAGCGCGCTTTGGGCTGGGAAATCGTGGAAGATGCCGCCCGCGGCTACCGCCGCGTGGTGCCTTCGCCCGAGCCGGTTGACAGTGTCGAACTGGAGGTCATCCGCGATCTGGTCAATGACGGCGTGCTGGTCGTGGCCGTGGGCGGCGGCGGCATCCCGGTAGTGCGCTGCAACGGCACGCTTCAAGGCGTGGAGGCGGTGATTGATAAGGACCGGGCCTCGGCTTTGCTGGCCAGCCGCCTGGGGGTGGACGTCTTCGCCATTTCCACCGATGCCGATTTCGTTTACCGGGACTACAAAACTCCGGCTCAGCGCCCGCTGACCCAGGTCACCGTCTCAGAAATGGAAGACCTGCTGCGTGCCGGCCAGTTTCCGCCCGGCAACATGGGACCGAAGGTGGAATCAGCACTCCGCTTTCTGCGTAATGGCGGCAGGGAAGTGGTCATTACCTCTTACCAGCATTTGCACGAAGCGGTGGCGGGCCACGCGGGAACGCACATCGTGCGCGACGGAGACCTGGTGGCCGCCGGCGCCGCACACGACACGGCGCATTACCGCTGAAAGGAAGGTGAATTCATGCGACACGCAGGTTTTGCCGCCAGGCGGGCAGCCGAGCCGCTCACTGAGCTGAAGCGGCAGAGCGATTTTGTGAAGCTGCAGCATGTTATCGAGTCGCAGCAGTTCACCGTCCCCCTGCTGATGGAATTATTCAATCGCTCCCGCGGCATGGAGCGGGTGGTCGCCCGTGGAGGCACACTCGACTACCAGGACAAAATCCTGGCCACCCTGTTCTATGAGCCCTCCACGCGCACGCGTTTTTCCTTTGAAGCCGCCATGCACCGCCTGGGTGGGCGGGTGCTTTCCACGGAGCGCGCCGGGGCCTTCTCCTCCGCTATCGAGGGCGAGCAGGTCGAGGATTCTATTCGCATTATCGGCAACTATTCCGACGTTATCGTCATCCGCCATCATCAGGCAGGCGGCGCGGCGCGCGCGGCTGAGGTGTCGCCCGTGCCCGTTATCAACGCCGGCGACGGCGAAGGCGGCCAGCATCCTACCCAGGCCCTGCTCGATTTGTACACTCTCTACCGCGAGCGGCCCCTGGACGGGCTAAGCGTAGCCATTATTGGGGAACTGGACAAAGGGCGCACCGCCCGCTCGCTGGCCTACCTGCTGGCCAAGTTCGAGCGCGTCAGGATATTTTTTGTCAGCCCGCCCGAACTCCAGATGAAGCCCGACATTCTCGAGTATCTGGACGAGCACGGCGTTACCTACGATCTGGAACCGGATCTGGACCGGGTGATTGGCGAGGTGGACGTCGTCTATCAGACCCGTATCCGCCCCGAGCGCGTGTGCGACGCCGAATTGCTGCGCCGGTACGCCATTAACGCGGCGGTGTTGCCGCGAATGAAGCCCAGTGCGATGATTCTGCACCCACTGCCCCGCACCGTGGAACTGGACAAGACGGTGGACAGCGACCCCCGGGCGCTCTATTTCCGCCAGGCCACCAATGGCCTCTATGTGCGCATGGCACTGCTGACCATGTTGCTGGATAAGGACTAGGAGTCGGTAGTCGGCAGTCAGGGAGTCGTGCCGGGAGGTGGCTAACGATTTCGCAATGGAAGAATTCGCGGTCGAAAAGGAAGACTGGCAGTGGCGTCTTAGGCGCTGGCTCCCGACTCCTGACTCCCGACTACCTTTTTGCGAGGACACCATGCCTGCTATAGCCGAACAACTTAACACGCAATCCTACGTTGACCTGGAAAACGCCTATGGCGCTCACAATTACCATCCTCTTGACGTGGTCGTAGAGCGCGCCCAGGGCGTATGGGTGTACGACATCGAAGGCAGGCGCTATCTCGACTGTCTAGCCTCTTACTCCGCGGTGAACCAGGGGCACTGCCACCCGCGCATTGTGGAGACCCTGGTTGACCAGGCCCATAAGGTCACGCTCACTTCGCGCGCCTTCCGCAATGATCAGTTGCCGCTGCTCTATAAGGAACTGCACGACTTGACCGGCTACGACATGGCGCTGCCCATGAATACCGGCGCGGAAGCCGTGGAGACTGCGGTGAAGACCGCCCGCAAGTGGGGCTACACCGTGAAGGGCATCCCCGACGGCCGCGCCGAGATTATCGTCTGCGCCAACAATTTTCACGGCCGCACCGTCACCATCGTCAGCTTCTCCACCGACGAGCAATACCGGCGCGGTTTTGGCCCCTTCACCCCCGGCTTCAAAATCATCCCTTACGGCGATCCGCGCGCCCTCGTCGAAGCCATCACTTCCAACACCTGTGCCTTCCTGGTTGAGCCCATCCAGGGCGAGGCCGGCATCATTATTCCGCCCCCAGGTTTCCTGCGCGAGGCAGCGGACATTTGCCGCCGCAACCGCGTGCTGTTTATGGCTGACGAGATCCAGTCCGGCCTGGGACGCACCGGCAAGCTTTTCGCCTACATGCACGAGGGCATTCATCCCGATGTGCTCATCGTTGGCAAGGCGCTGGCCGGCGGCTTCTATCCCGTCTCCGCTGTGCTGGCCTCGAAGGAAATCTTGGGCGTTTACCAGCCCGGCGACCACGGCAGCACCTTTGGCGGCAATCCGCTGGGCTGCGCTGTGGCCCGCACCGCTCTGCGCGTTCTGATTGAAGAGAAGATGGTGGAGCGCTCGGCTGAGCTAGGCGCCTACTTTCTCGACCGCTTGCGCAGCCTGCGCAGCCGCGACCTGCGCGAAGTGCGCGGCCGCGGGCTCTGGATCGGTATCGAGATGAACAGCCCGGCGCGCCCCTACTGCGCAGCCCTGAAGCAGGAGGGCATCCTCTGCAAGGAGACGCATGATCGCGTGATCCGCATCGCGCCACCCCTGGTCATCACCCGCGAAGAGATTGACTGGGCCTTTGACCGCATCCGCAAGGTGATTGAGAAATAGGCAAGTGTGATTAGGTAATTCCTGCTCCTTACCGTTGTCATCCTGAGCGCAAGCGAAGGAGATGCTTCTTGTCGGATCCGCCTGATTCTCAGGTCATCGTCTGCTGAGCAGGCATCGCAACGAAAACGGTGTTGGCGCAAGAACAAAATAGGCGGGACCAGCTCCCAAGAGCGGTCCCGCCTATGTTATGGGTTTCAGACGAGGGTCTTCAGTGCTTCTTATCTGGTTTCGACTCGTCCTTTGAGTTCTGGTTGTGCTGCGGCGGTGGCGAGTTGGACTCGTGCGCGCGAACCTCGCGTCCGCCGCTGGGTGCTGCTTCCGGGCGCGGCGCCTGACGTTCTACGCGCGCCGGTTCCGGATTTGGCCGTGGATTGTTGGGACGGGCAACCGGGCCGCCCTGATTGCCGCCGCGATTGAACCGTCCAGAATCCGCGTTCGGCTGGTTTCCCTGATTGCGGGGCTGCGCATCTTGTACTTGCGGGGCACGTCCGTAGCGGTTGCCGGAATCGCCGTTGGCTGAAGGCTGCGGCACGGAATGCGGCTGGCCCTGCGGCGACCCGAAGGGCCGGAAGCCGGGCTGCGGCCGGTTTTCCTGCGCCGGGGGCTGCGCTACCGAATGCGGCTGGCCCTGCGGCGAACCGGTGGACCGGAACCCAGGCTGCGGCTGGCTTTCCTGCGCCGGGGGCTGCGCTACCGAATGCGGCTGGCCTTGCGGCGAACCGAAGGACCGGAAGCCGGGCTGTGAACCATTGCCCTTCTCCGGCGGACGTGGCACCGTGCGATATGCGGGCGCCATTTCCTCTCCATGGCCCGCAGGCTTGTTGGCCGGCGAATATACGCCTCTTTGTACGCCACCCTGGACTGCTGGTTGCTGCTGAGTCACCGGTGGACGTGGGACCTGGCGGAAACCGCGCTCGGCCTGCGGCATCGTCTGCCGAGGCTGTTGCGGATTCGACATGGGCTGGCTGTTGCCCGGCCTGCCGTCGAGCGGTTCCTGCTGCGCCACCCTGCCCGGCTGGTTGACCTGCTGGCGGGCGATTCTGGTGCGCAGCGCCTGTTCGGTGTTGCGATCCAGCGGACGGCCAGGATTGTGCTGCAGCGCATCCTGCTTCATTGAGAAGGGAATGGGCCGCGGCGGAGCCGACACCTTTCGCACTACCTGCCGCGATTCCACGCGCGCCGGCGGCGCCGCCCCGCGTGCATTGGCTCTCACCCCCAGAACGCTGTTGCGCGAGGGTGCGACTGGTGGCGCGGTTGCGATTTGGGCATGTTTCCACTGGCCGGGCGGGACTCGCATCGCCGCCTTGGCCACGGGTTGCGAGTTGGTCAGCACCGTGCCCGGCACCGCCGTCACCGCTCCCGGAACTTTTTCATTGGCATAACGAATGTGCACATTGTTGTGCACGTTGTTATGCACATTGTTGTTCACGATAGTGTTGTTGTAGGTGGTATTCGTCGTGTTGTTATTGACGACCGTCGTG
>DASVBI010000252.1:0-11411 GCA_036375915.1 Terriglobales bacterium
CCTGTTTGCCATCGGCGCGCAGAACTTCGGTGCGCCCGGCCGCGCCGGGCTCGCCGCCTTGCAAGCCATAAGGCCGTCCCTGGCGACGGTCAGCCAGCAGGGTGACTTCGGAGTCGGCCAGAACCTCGATTTCGCGCACAATGCCATCGCCGCCGCGGTGCTTGCCTTTTCCGCCGCTGCCGCGGCGCAGCGAATAGCGGCGCACCCGCAAGGGATAGGCGTATTCCAGCGCCTCCGCCGGCGTGTTCAGCGAGTTGGTCATGTGGGTGTGCACGCCGGAAACTCCCGCCTTGGTGGGCCGCGCTCCCATCCCTCCTGCCACAGTTTCGTAGTAGGCGAAAGGCTCACCGCGGCGGGGGTCTATGCCGCCGATGGTGAGGTTGTTCATGGTGCCGGAAGCAGCCGCCGGAATGCGCTCCGGGATGGCATGCGCCAGGGCCCGCAACAGCACGTCCACAATGCGCTGGGAAGTCTCCACGTTTCCCCCGGCTACGGCCGCCGGCGGACGCGCGTTGACCACGGTTCCCACAGGGGCGATGACCTCGATCGGACGCATCAGCCCTGCCGTGGCCGGAACATCTTCCGCCAGCAGGCAGCGGAACACATAGAAGCAGGCCGACCAGGTGATGGCTTCCACCGCATTGATGCCGCCTTCTACCTGCGGCGCACTGCCGGTAAAGTCCACCGTGACCAGCGGCCCAGCCTTCACGCTTTTATGGAAAGTGACAGCCACAGCTATGCGCACCGGACGCCCGCTGACGCCATCATCGTCCAGCGCGTCTTCAGCCTTGTAAGTTCCGGCCGGCACCTGCCGCAGGAACGCCCGCATCATGCGCTGGGAATAAGCCAGCAACTCGCGCCCGGCCGCGGTCAGACGACGCAAGCTATAGCGCCGGCAAATTTCCTCCAGCCGCGTCAGCCCGGTGTGGCAAGCCGCGATCTGCGCTCCCAGGTCGCCTTCCCGCTCCCCCGGCGTGCGCACATTGTTCAGCACCAGGGCGAGCACGTCGTCAACAATTTTGCCGCCGCGCATCAGCCGCACCGGCGGAATACGCAGGCCTTCCTGATAGATTTCCCGGCAGGGCCCCATGGAGCCGGGAAACGCTCCGCCTACATCGGCATGATGAGCGCGCGCGGCCACAAAGAAATTCGGCGCCTTGCCTCTTCCGCGCCCCGCGTAAAACGGCGCCACCAAAGTGATGTCGGGCAAATGCGTGCCCCCGCAGAAGGGATCGTTGAGCATGACCATGTCTCCTGGGGCCAGAGGCAGCCGCTGCAGCGCCGCCCGCACCGACATGGGCATGGAGCCCAGGTGCACGGGCATGTGGTCGCCCATGGCGATCACCTCGCCCGCGCCATCAAACACCGCGCAGGAGTAATCACGCCGCTCCTTGATGTTGGGCGAGAAGGCGGTACGCCGCAGCGCCGCCCCCATTTCCTCGGCGATGGAATGATAGATGTTCTTGAAAATTTCCAACTCGATGGGATCGCCTGCCATGGCGGGGAAAGTTTACGCCAAACCAGCCTCAACCGCTGAGACGCAGAGACACTCGAGCCAGATCTTGGATTCGTCTCAGAGGCAAAATTGGTCGGTCCGCTTTTTCCACAAGATTCTTCTCTCCCCGCCACCGCACCCCGGGGGAACCCGAATTTGTAATTGACAGCGGAACTTTTCCATCCCACCATCAACCTAGAAGTGCTGCTCGCAGCGAGAGCAGTCGGGGCCCTTTCGTACCAGCAAGGGAAATTGTTCACGGAGGGAAAACTTCGATGCCGATGAAGAAGAAGGCAAAGAAAAAGAAGAAACACTAAGCGAGGCTCCACCTCGCACGGGCCCTGAAGAGTTCTTCGGTCTCCGCCAGTGCGGGGACCTTTTTTGCTCACGGGGCGCTACTCCTTTTCCAAAATCCCGAACCGTGACGAAAGTTGTTGTTCTCCGCCCCGCATCGTGCTAGAAACACGCCAGCGCCATTGCTTGCACGTCACACATTCTCCTTGGGGAAGTAAGGATGAGCCTGACGAAGAAAAAAGCGGAGAAATCCAAGTCCATCGAACCGATCATCCCCGACAAGCTTTACTTCCGCATTGGCGAGGTGGCCGAGCTGTGCGAGCTACCCACCTACGTGCTGCGTTTCTGGGAAACAGAGTTCCCGCAGCTCCGGCCCACCAAGAGCAGCACCGGGCAGCGCATGTACCGCCGCCGCGATGTGGACAGCGTGTTACGCATCCGCAAGCTGCTTTATGAAGAAGGCTTCACCATAGCCGGAGCGCGCCAGCACCTGCGCGATGAAGCTCGGGCCGCCACCGCCAACCAGACCGCGTTGCCCTTCCCCACGCACCACACCGCCGAGCTCAAACGGGTGCGCCAGGGTCTGCGCGAGGTTCTGGGGATGCTCTCCACGCGGCCGCACTAGGGCGCGGAAGAGCCAGGCTTCGCACCCAAAGGGGGCTGCAGCTCGAGCCGACACGACTGAAATTCCCGGTTCTGGTGGTAAGCTCTTACCGCCGCCATGAAACTCTCATGTTGTCTTTTGCGCGCCTCCCTCGTTGTCGCCCTTTCCGCCGCGCCGCTGCTTGCCCAATCCATGTCCGGCATGGACATGACCCAGAACAGCAGGGCCGGGCTTGAGGTCCAGGACGATCCCGCCGCCCAGGCGCTCACGGTCCGCCTGGGGCCGCTGAACTTGCCCGCGCACACCGATCACATGCACACGGCGCAACCGGCTCCGGAGTTCCTGGCCATGCCCTTCGACGGCTGGATTCGCGCCTACCATCCCCGGCTGGTGGACGGGCGCGGCAAGGCTCTGCCCGGCCGCCTGCTGCATCATGTCGCCTTCTACAACACCGCCCGTCCCGATTTTGTTTGCCCCAACAAGCAGGAACATATCTTTGGCGCCGGCGGGGAGATGAATGACTGGCCTGCCACCCCCGGGTATGGCTACCCGGTCCGCCGCGGCGATCGTATCCGCATCAGCGGCATGTTTCACAATCCGACAGCAACCAGTTATCCCCAGGCCTATCTGGAAGTCCGCATGGAGTATACGCGGGGGGAGAGCGCCGCTTCCCCGCTGCGCAGCGTTTATCCCACCTGGCTGGATGCCAAGAGCTGCGGCGACTCCAGCTACGACCTCAAGCCCGGCCGCAACGTTACCACCGGCGATGTGACCCTGAATTATTCGGGAATCCTGCTGGGAGTAGGCGGCCACATGCACGATTACGGACGTGAACTGCTGCTGGAGAACCTGACTCGCAAGCAAACGGTCGCCACCCTGCCGGCCAAGCTCGACCCCGCCGGCCGCATGGTTTCCATGCCCATTGTGATGTTCATGAATCAGGGCGGGTACAAGGTAGGGCAGGGAGACCGAATGCAGGTCACCGCCACTTACGACAATCCCACCGGCCACTCCCTGCGCGACGGGGCCATGGGTATCGTGGTGGGTTACTTCCTGCCAGCCGACGAGGGGCAGTTCGCGCGGCTGCACCGCGCTAATTGACGGTTGTTATGGAAGATGGACGATTTCGTGGGCCCAGGCTGCGCGGCTCAATTTCTCGGTTAGTCCCAGCTGGTTAGCAAACGTAAATCTTCAACCGTCATCACGCTTTTCCACCAGAAACGCCATCGCGGTGCGCATCGCCTCTTCTCCACTGGGCGCGATGGGGAAGGACTGATCAGGCAGCTTGCGCCACACCCCCTCCTCCTGGACGTAAGTGGAAACGTAGTAAGGAATGTCGGGGTTGGAGTAGGAGTGCCAGAGCTCCAGTTTGTAGGAAGTTCCGGCAATGACCACCAGCCCCGTCTTAATCAGTTCCCAGGATTCCGTAATCCCGGCAAAGCAGCGAAAATCCTCCAGTGCACTCTTGGCCATGCTGCTTACCCCTCCATTTTGTAATGAGATGCGGCCTGCTCCCCGGAGAAGCAAGAAAAAGGCCACTCGTCGGCCACGAACGGGTAGCGCCGACCATGACCTGGCGTTCAGCGACCATTGGCTTACACCCGCCGTTCCGTAATCATCTAAACTGGACGAGATATGCGGGCCCTGCTCAAATTGCTGGCCGTTGGCCTGATAGTAGCTGCCGCCTGGCTGGCCTGGGGACTGTGGCTGCCCCTGCGCCCCGGGGGACAGAAAACTGTGCTGCTGCATCCCGGCTACAGCACTCGCCATATCGCGCAGACGCTCAAATCGGCAGGCGTGATTCGCAGTTCCACGGCTTTCCTGCTCTGGCATTTTGTAGCTCACCCCCGCACCTTGAAGGCTGGCGAATACCTCTTCGAGCGACCCGCCAATGCCCTCCAGGTACACCGGCGACTGGCACGAGGAGACGTTTACGTACACACGGTCGTGATCCCGGAAGGATTCAATATGTTTGAAATTGCCCAGGCGATGGAAGCCGCCGGCCTGGGCCCACGGCAGGAGTTTTTGCAGGCCGCCAAGGCGGATACCGTCCTCATCCACGACCTCGATCCTCAGGCGGCATCACTGGAAGGCTACCTGTTCCCCGACACCTATCAGTTCACGCGCACACAAACCGCAACCGATATGCTGGCCGTGATGGTGCACCGGTTCCGCGCCAAGGTCGCGACCCTGGGGCTTAGGGGCAACCTGCACCAGGTGGTTACCATGGCCTCCATTATTGAAAAGGAAACCGCGTTGCCGGAGGAACGTCCGATGGTCGCCAGTGTTTACTACAATCGGCTGAACCAGCGGGTGGCCCTGGATGCCGATCCCAGCGTCATCTACGCCGAACTGATGGCCGGCGCCTACACCGGCGTCCTGCACCACGACGATATGCAGTTCAACTCACCCTACAATACCTACCGCCACATCGGCCTGCCCCCCGGTCCGATTGCGAATCCCGGAGCGGCTTCACTGCAGGCCGCCATGCACCCTGCCAGCACCGATTACCTGTACTTCGTCAGCGACGGCGACGGCCACCATCGTTTTGCTGCCACCCTGGAAGAGCACAACCACAACGTCGCCCTCTACCGCAAAGCGGTTGCGGTAGCCAGGTAAGCGGCTCGCTTCTCCAGTCCTTCTCCTGCATCTAAACGACTCCGCCGGTGTCCCTCCGCACCTTGGAGGGGATGGCGACCGTTATATACTTTTAGAGCATTCGAATCTTCATCGGACCAACGCCCGCTGCATGGCTCTTCCAGTTCGCCGCCGTGTGCTGCTGCTGCTTCTTGCCCTTTTTCCGCTGGGCGGCTGTCTGTTTCGCTCGCGTAAGGTTGAGAACCGGATCAGCACTGCCCAGCTGCTGAGCGCTACCCGCGACGAATTGGTCAACGGCATCAACTCCCAAGCCGCACATAGTCGCACGCTGAACGCGACGGTAGACATAGACACCTCGGTGGGCGGCGAGGTGAAGGGTAAGATAACGGAATACAAGCAGATCCGCGGCTACGTTCTGGTGCGCAAGCCGAACATGCTGCGCATGATCGGTCTGATGCCCATCGTGCGCAACCGTGCTTTCGATATGGTCAGCAACGGAGAGAGCTTCAAGCTGTGGATTCCTGCTAAAAACAAGTTCATTGTAGGCCGCAACGACGTGATCCTCCCTTCCAGCCAGCCCCTGGAGAATATCCGGCCGCAGCAGATTTACGATTCGCTCCTGCTGCGCGAGATCAGTTCTGACGATATTGCCGTCCTGGAGAACGGCTACGAAGAGATACAGGATCCCAAAACCCACAAATGGCTGCAGCAGCCTGATTACGAGCTCGACATCATCAGCAAGAACGGGCATGGCTGGTATCTGCAGCGCAAGATCATCGTCAACCGCGCCAATCTCGAACCCGATCGCCAGCTGATGTATGACCAGAATGGGTATGTGGCCACCGACACCCGCTACAGCGACTTTCGAGATTACAACGGTTTCCGCTTCCCCTCGATGATCCAGATCTGGCGGCCGCAGGAGGAATACTCCATAGTGCTCACCATGGTGAAGCTGCAAATCAACCAACCCCTCAGCGACGAGCAGTTTGAGTTGCAGCAGCCCCCGGGTTCGCAGGTGGTCCACTTGGACCAGCCGCGGCCGCCCAAGCCGGGCAGCTGACAGGCAACCCGAGGGCAAGATGACGATGTGGGGACGGCCGCCCTCGGTCGTCCGGGCGAGCGCAGCCCGCCTGGGGAGCCGGGTTTCGGCCGGTCGCACAGCCGGCGGCTGTGCCCACTCAGGTATTGCCGGGTAATTGCCAAATGCTAGTAAGCTAGTCAGCTAGCCAGGTAACTATTCAGCCATGAACAAAATGATTGTCGCCAACCTGCTGCACCGGCCGATTCGGTCGCTGATCAGCATCGTCGCTGTAGCCCTGGAGGTCATCCTCATTCTGCTCATCGTGGGCCTCTCCATGGGCATGCTCAATGACGCCCGCACCCGCCAGGAGGGCATCGGAGCCGACGTCATTGTCACCCCTCCGGGTTCATCCTTCCTCAGCGGCATCACTGGCGCCCCCGTCTCCATCAAGGTGGCCAACGTGCTCCGCAAGCTGCCGCACGTGGTCGCCGTTGCCCCCATCGTGACTCAGCTCACCACCACCGGGAATGTCGAAGTTATCTACGGAATTGATTTGAAAACTTTTCCTCTCACCGGTCCCTTTCAGTACCTGGCCGGCGGTCCCTTTCAGCGTCCCAATGACGCTCTGGTGGACGACTTCTTTGCCGACACCAGCCACGTCAAAGTGGGCGACCACATCCAAATTCTGAACCACTCCTTCCGCATTTCGGGAATCGTGGAACACGGCAAGGGAGCAAGAAAATATGTCCCGCTTGCCACTTTGCAGGACCTGATTGGTTCTCAGGGCAAGGTCTCAGTTTTTTATGTGAAGCTGGATAATCCCGACAATGCCAACCTGGTAGTGCAGGAAGTAAAGAGCGTTCCCGGCATGGAGAACTACACCGTGCGCTCCATGCGCGACTACCTTTCCATGATGACGCCCGCCAACCTGCCGGGATTCAACAAGTTCATTACGGTTGTGATCGGGGTGGCCGTGACCATCGGCTTCATCGTCATCTTCCAGGCCATGTACGCCGCGGTTATGGAGAGAACTCGCGAAATCGGCATCCTAAAGTCGCTGGGCGCTTCCAAGCTCTATATCGTCAACGCCATCCTGCGCGAAACCGGACTGCTGGCCTGTGTGGGCATCGGAGTGGGCATTGCCATCAGTTTTATGGTCCGGGCCGTGATTCGCGATCGTTTGCCCATTGTTCCCATGCACATTACGGGCGATTGGATTTGGCGGGCTACACTGATTGCTTTAATCGGCGCTCTGGCGGGCGCGGTTTACCCTGCGGTCAAGGCCGCACGCAAAGACCCCATAGACGCCCTGGCCTATGAATAAGCGGCGTGCCAGCAAGCAGTTGCACCTCGCACCTCAGAGTTACCCAGGAGGGTAGCCGCGTTGACAATCAATGCCTGCTACGTTATCTTTTAATCTTTGGGACAACTGTTGTCGCCCGCCTGAGCCCCTGCGCTTTCATGGGTGCGGGATTGATTCAGCGGTCTTCTGAGCTGTTTTTCATTCTGGGAGAGATTTGATGTCAACCTATTTCCCCAAGCAGGGGGAAATTGCGCGCAAGTGGTACGTCGTGGACGCCAGCGGAAAGCCTCTGGGCCGGTTAGCCACGCGTGTCGCTCGTATTCTCCAGGGCAAAGATAACCCGCGTTATACGACTTTTCTGGATACCGGCGACCACGTTGTGGTCATCAACGCGGAGAAGGTCCGGCTCACCGGCATGAAGTCGGAGAAGAAGGTTTATCATCGCTATACCGGCTATCCCGGTGGGTTGCGCAGCGAGGAATTCAGCAAACGTCTGACCCGCCGCCCCGAAGCGGTGGTCCAGGACGCCATCGTAGGCATGCTGCCCAAGACCAAGCTGGGCCGCAGCATGGCTGCGAAGCTCAAGGTTTACCGCGGCGACAAGCATCCGCATCAGGCGCAGAAGCCGGAGATGCTGGCTTTGGCCTGACGTATAGCTGCCGGGATCGCTTCCCGGCATTTTTTCTGAAGGAAGGAGTTCGGGTTTCGAGTTTCAAAGTTTCAAGTTTCCCGCGATGGGATTTGAAACTCGAAACTACGAAACTGGAAACTGGTTTCATGACAGATCTGGTTCAATATTACGGAACGGGCCGGCGCAAGTCGGCGATAGCCCGGGTGTATTTGCGGCCGGGCAGTGGCGACTTTAAAGTGAACGATCGCCCCTTTGAGCAGTATTTCGTGACCGAGTCACAACGCGTTCGGGCCCGCCAGCCGCTGGTTTCCAGTGAGACCACCGCCAGTTTCAATGTGCTGGCCAATGTCTCCGGTGGCGGTGTGGACGGTCAGGCCGACGCGGTCCGCCTGGGAATTGCCCGCGCCCTTCTCGTGTTCAACGCGGAGTTGCGCAAGAAACTGAAGAGCGAAGGCTTTCTCTCCCGCGATTCGCGCATCAAGGAGCGCAAGAAGTACGGCCAGAAAGGCGCACGCAAGCGCTTCCAGTTCAGCAAGAGATAAGCTTTCAACTTTTTGACTGAGAACTGGCAACTTAGAACTGGTTTTCCTGGCCACTGGCAACTGACCACTGGCCACTGTTTTTAAAATCTTCCCGACCCAACCCGGGGCGGGGTGACGGGAATTAATCCGGTGCAGCCGTTGAGCCGGCGCCGGATGCAAATTACGAAGGAGGTTGTTTGGCTAATATCACCATGAAGGAGTTGCTCGAAGCGGGCGTCCACTTCGGGCACCAGACCAAGCGCTGGAATCCCAAGATGAAGGAGTACATCTTCGGGGAGCGCAACGGCATTTACATCATTGACCTGCAGAAGACGCTCAAGATGTTTAAGGAAGCGTCCAAATTCGTGCAGGACCTGACCTCCGAAGGCAAGCTGCTGCTGTTCGTGGGCACCAAGCGCCAGGCGCAGGATGCCATTGCCGAGGAGGCGCAGCGCTGCAGCATGTACTACGTAAACCAGCGCTGGCTGGGCGGGCTGCTCACCAACTGGGCCACCATTCAGAAATCCATCAAGCGGCTCAGGGAACTGGACGACATGGCCACCGACGGCCGCTACGAGCTGCTGCCCAAGAAAGAAGTCATTAAGCTGGAGCGCGAGCGCAAGCACCTGCAGGCCAACCTGGCCGGCATCAAGGACCTTGCCCGCCTGCCCGATGCTATTTTCGTGATTGATTCCAACAAGGAACAGATCGCGGTGCGCGAAGCCCGCAAACTGGGCATCCCCGTGGTGGCGGTAGTGGACACCAACTGCGATCCCAGCGAAGTGGATTATGTGATTCCGGGCAACGATGACGCGCTGCGCGCCATTCGCTTGTTCGCTTCCAAAGTTGCGGATTCCGTAATCGAAGGCGCCCAGGCCGCCAGCGATAAGCAAGCCGCCGAGTTGAGCGCCGCCCAGTATGCCGCTTCGCAAGCTGCCGCGCAGGGCGAAGGGGCCGCCCCGGCGGAGGGAGCCCAGGAGGGCGCCGGCGGCGAGGACATCAGCATGGAGGATGTGTTGGGCGGCGGCACCCGCAAGCGCCCCGAGGCTGCCAAGGAAGCAGCCGCGGAGGAAGTGCCCCAGGTGGAGAGCCAGCACACGTTCTAAGGTTTCAGAGTTTCAAGGTTTCAAAGTTTCGGTTTGCTGGTGTCGTTCTGATGTGGAGACACGCCAGCTCCGGAGGGGCGAAATAGTAAAGCCCAGGACGGATGTCCTGGGTAGCGTAGCAGCAAGAGGGATGAGTCCCGTAGGGACGGCACAAAGAGCCCGAGCTTCCGACCCGCGTGCGCTGCTTCCGCGCGGGTTGTTTTGTGTAGGGTGACCGATGCCGGTGGTTGCAGTCATGCCGGAAGACGAGCAGCCCGCGCGCTGCAAAAAGACCCGCGGTTGTTCCCTGCCGGCCGGACACAACGGGCCCTGTAAAGTTGAGGAGAAGACGTCTGATATGAGCACTACTACCGCAAATATTTCCGCCGCACAGGTGAAAGAGCTCCGCGACAAGACCGGAGCGCCGATGATGGATTGCAAGCAGGCGCTCACCGAATCCAAGGGCGACCTGGAGCAGGCCATTGTCATCCTTCGCAAGAAGGGCATCGCCTCCATGCAGAAGAAGGCGGCCCGGGTTACCAGCGAGGGCTCCGTCGCCAGCTATATCCACGCCGGCGGCAAGATCGGCGTGCTGGTCGAGGTCAACTGCGAGAGCGATTTCGTCGCCCGCACCGAGGATTTCAAGGAACTGGTGCACGACATCGCCATGCACATCGCTGCCAGCGACCCCAAGTTCATTCGCCGCGAGGACGTCACCCCCGAAGCTTTCGAGCGCGAAAAGGAGATTTACCGCGCCCAGGCCAAGGCCACCGGCAAGCCCGACAACGTGGTGGAGCGCATCGTCGAGGGCAAGATGGGCAAATTTTACGAGGAGGTCTGCCTCTACGAGCAGCCCTTTATCAAGGACCAGACCGTCAATATCTCGCAGCTCATCGCCTCCAAAATCGGCAAGCTGGGCGAGAATATCTCGGTGCGCCGCTTTGCCCGTTTCAAGGTGGGCGACGCCGGCGAGACCATCGCTATCAGCAAGGGTGACCAGAAAAGCGAGTAGTTTCGAGTTTCAAGTTTCGAGTCGCAAATTTGGGCTTGAAACTTGAAACCAGAAACTCGAAACTTTACCCATGTCCACTGCCACACCAGTCTTCAAACGTATCCTGCTCAAGCTCTCCGGCGAAGCACTAGCCGCCGGGCAGGGCTTTGGCCTGGAGGGAGAACGCGTACAGGAAATTGCCGCCGAACTGCAGGAGGTTCACGCCTTGGGGGTGCAGATCGCGGTGGTGGTGGGCGGCGGAAACTTCTTTCGCGGCGTGGCCGAGCAGGCCCGGGAAATGGACCGCGTCTCCGCCGACCACATGGGCATGCTGGCCACCGTCATCAACGCCCTGGCTCTGCAGGATGCCCTGGAAAAGCGCGGAGTCTACACCCGCGTGATGTCGGCCATCGAAATGAACCAGGTTGCCGAGCCTTTTATCCGCCGCCGGGCCATGCGCCATCTGGAAAAGGGACGCCTGGTGGTCTTCGCCGCCGGCACCGGAAATCCCTATTTCTCCACCGATACTGCCGCTTCCCTGCGCGCCATGGAAATCAAGGCCGACGTCATCCTCAAGGCCACCAAGGTGGACGGCATCTACGACGCCGATCCGGTGCTGGTCAAAGACGCCAAGATGTTCGACCACATCAGCTACATGGACGTGCTCAGGAAGGGACTACAGGTGATGGATTCCACCGCTATCAGCCTGTGCAAGGACAACAACCTGCCCATCATCATTTTCAATCTCAACCGCACCGGCAACATCAAGCGCGTCCTCACCGGCGAAAAAATCGGTTCCCTGGTCAGCGCCTGACCTGCTTCTCTGCGCTACTCTTCTCGTTTTGTCATCCCGAGCGCAGCGCGAACC
>DASVBI010000259.1:0-4326 GCA_036375915.1 Terriglobales bacterium
GGCCCGGCCAGGCTCAAATCTGGGCGCCACTCGGACTGGCGCCCGCTAAGTACGGGCCGGACAACCGCTTCAACGAGGCCTACTTCGCGGTGGCGCGAGTGAGACCCGGGGTCACGGTGGCGCAGGCGGAGGCGTTCATCAAGGTTCTGGCGCAACAGTCGGTGGAACCGGGACGCGCTGCGGCTTACGCCCGGGATGCGCAGTGGGGCATGTTCGGGCAGCCCCTGATTGACTTCATCTACGGCGACTTGCGCACGCCCATGCTGGTGCTGCTGGGGGCGGTGGGATTTGTGCTGCTCATCACCTGCGCCAATGTGGCCGGGCTGATGCTGGCGCGCGCTTCCGGCCGGGCCAAGGAACTGGCAATTCGCTCCGCCCTGGGCGCCCGCTCTTCGCACCTTATTCGCCAAACCCTGGCCGACAGCCTGCTGATGTCCGCGGGGGGCAGCGCCCTGGGCCTGGGCCTGGCCTTCAGCGCGGTGAATGCCTTGCGCGCCCTGGCCCCGGACAACACCATCCGCAACGCCGCCATACCCATGGACATTTATGTCCTCCTGTTCACCCTGGCCGTAGGTGGGCTTGCCGCCCTCCTGTTCGCGGTGGCGCCGGCGTGGCAGCTTTCGCGGGCAGCGGATTTCGAATTTCTCAAGGAAGGCGGACGCTCCAACAGTGCGGGGAGGCGGCGGCAACGGCTGCGTTCCGTGCTGGTGGCCGCCGAAGTTGGCTTGGCCCTGGTACTGCTGGTGGGGGCGGGGCTGTTTCTCAGGAGCCTGCAGCATCTGCAGGAAGTGGATCCAGGATTTGAGCCACGCGGCTTGATGAGCGCTCAGGTTTCGCTCTCCCCCGCGGCTTACGGCAAAGCGGAGCGGCAATCCGCATTTTTCCGGCAGGTGGCCGCGCGTCTCGCCGGCGCTCCGGGAGTGGAAAGCGCCGCCGCGGTGGATGGATTACCGTTTACCAATAGTGGCGATGCCTCGTCCTTTGAAGTCGAGGGGAGGCCGGTAGCGCCCGGAGACCCCGGACCACACAGCAACATCGAACGGGTCACGCCGGGATATTTTTCCACTATGCACATTCGCTTCCTCAGCGGCCGCGATTTCGGCGACCAGGATCGGCAGGGAAGCCCCCTGGCGGTCATCATTGATACCAACCTGGCGCGTCAATACTGGCCCAACCAGAACCCGGTGGGGCAACGCATTCGCTACAACAGCCTCAGCATAGGCAGTTCCTGGGCGACCATTATCGGCGTGGTCGCGCACAGTAAGCGCTCCGCGCTGGTGGGCGAATCGGGCAAGGGAATGCGCTATTACTCGCTGCTGCAGACGGGCGCGCCCGGCGCCTACCTGGTGGCGCGCGCTTCCGGCGATCCCGTCAGCCTGGCAACTACCATGCGTCAGGCCGTCAAGGATGTGGATCCCAGCCAGGCTGCCGCCTACGACCTGCAACCGATGGAGCAGCGTATTGCCGATTCGCTGGGTCCGCGGCGCTTCGCCGTCACCCTGCTGGGTCTGTTCGCAACCATCGCGTTGTTCCTCGCCGCACTGGGACTCTACGGCATCATCAGCTACTCCGTGGTCCTCCGTACCCAGGAGATCGGCATCCGCATGGCCCTGGGAGCGCGCCGCCGGGAGGTTTTGCACATGGTTGTGGGGCAAGGCATGCGGCTGGTCGCCGCCGGAATAGCCGTCGGACTGGTAGTGGCCTTCGCCCTGGCGGAGGCGCTCTCCAGCCAGCTGTTCGAAGTAAGGGCCTTCGACCCGATCACAGTGCTGGCCATGGTGGCGGTGATGGCGGCCGTGGCGGCGCTGGCCAGCTATATTCCCGCACGGCGCGCCGCCAATGTGGACCCCATTGTGGCGCTGAGGTACGAGTAATGAAACCAGAGCGCCTCCGGCGAACCGCGCTCGCCACCCAGCCCCGTGCTCCCAGGGTGTCAGGGAGTGGCTGCGTCCCAGAGGTTATGCCGCTTCCTTGCCCAGCAGCTTGCCCAGGGCGGCAAACAATTCCAGTGAGCTGAAAGGTTTATAGAGCACCGTTTCGGAGGAGTCTACCGGATCCTCTGAGGCAATGGTGTCTTTGTCGTATCCGGTCATGAACAAGATTCTCAAGTCCGGGCGATTGCGCAAGAGATGGCGTGCCAGTTCCCGGCCGTTCATGCCGGGCATGACCACGTCAGCCACCAGCATATGAATGGGCCCTTTGTGCTGGTCGCTTAGGAGCAGGGCCTCATTGGCATTGGAAGCGGCTAATACGGAATAGCCGACCCCGCGTAGATCCCTGGCCACGGCGTTGCGTACTACATCGGTGTCGTCCACCACCAGCACGGTGCGTGCGGCATGAGGATGGGGAAAATCGAACCCGGGAGGCACTGCCGCCGCGGGCTCCGCTTGCGTTGCGCTGCCTTGCAGCAGTGGCAGGTAC
The DNA here is from genome assembly GCA_036375915.1 of Terriglobales bacterium. GTDB lineage: Bacteria > Acidobacteriota > Terriglobia > Terriglobales > Acidobacteriaceae > JAICWP01. The sequence goes on from DASVBI010000259.1 coordinate 2,422, forward strand.
ACCCGCACCGTAGTGCCACGTCCCGGGGTGGAACGCACTGAGATGTGGCCTTCGCTCTGAGTCACAATGCCATAGCAGATGGGCAAGCCCAGCCCGGCTGCCGTAGAGGCTTGTTTGGTGGTGAAGAAAGGCTCAAACAGGTGAGACAGCGTTTCCTCGTCCATGCCGGAGCCGCTGTCGCTTACCTCGAGCACGACGTAGAGGCCGGGATTAGGTATCGAACTGAAGCGTTCCACGTTGGGAATGTCTTTAAGGTCGAAGTTCTCCGTCCGAATGCTGATTCGGCCGCCCTGGGGCATGGCGTCGCGGGCATTGAGCATCAGGTTGAGAATCACTTGCTGTAGCTGCACCGGGTCGCTCTGCACCCGGCCCAAATCGTCTTGCAGCTTGAGCTCAATGTGGATGTTCTCCCCCCCAACGCGATCGAGCAGGTCGCGGGTGACGATCACCACGTCATTCAGGTTGACGGATTGGGGCTGGAATCCCTGGCGGCGGCTGAAGGTGAGCAGGCGGCGCGTAACGGAGGCGGCACTTAGGGCTGCGTTCAAGGCCTGGTCCAGGTAATCCATAAGGGCAAAATCCCTGGGTCCGAGCTGCCGCAGAGCCTGCTCGATGTTGAGAGTGATGCCCAGTAGAAAATTATTAAAGTCGTGAGCGATGCCGCCGGCCAGGCGCCCTACCGCCTCCAATTTTTGCACCTGCCGGAGGCGTTCCTCACTATGGCGCAGGGCCTGCTCCGCGAGTTTGCGCTCGGTGACGTCGTGCGCCAGGCCGCGCACAATCGGCGCCGGAACGCCTTCGGTGCGCAAGGAATTGTGGTATTCCCAGACCCGGCGTTCACCCGTGCGGGTGAGGAGGCACAGATAACCTTCAGCCGCCCCGTCCTTGCGGATTTTGGCGACGTAGTCTCCGAACTGGCCGCGAAATTCCGGGGCGATGAGTTCGGGCAGGGACAAGCGCAGCAGTTCCTCGACTGAATATCCCAGAATGCGCGCGGGAGCGGGATTGACGGAAAGTAACCTGCCCTGCAAGTCGTGAGTGCACAGTAGATCCTGGCTGCTCTCCACCAGGTCGCGGTAACGGTCTTCGCTCTCCCGCAGGGCGGCCTCGACGCGCCGCCGCTCCAGGATTTCTGCCTGCAGCGATTTATTGTTGGCCGTAAGCTCGCGACTCTGATTATTGCTTTCCCATAATGCATGCTCGGTGCGCGCATGTTCCTCGATCACCAGCAGCACCATGCCCAGGCAGATGCCAGACAGGCTGGCGATATCGAGGAAATAAAGGAGCGAATGACCAGTCAGCAGCGCACCGAAGGACTGAAGCGTGGCCGGCGTGCTCAGGTGAAGCAGTAAGCGGCGGAGATAGATCCCGAGGTAGACAATCCGATCGGTGGCACACAGCAGGCAAAAAGCGGCAATTATGGCGCTCGCCCAGGAGCGGCTCTGTGACCACCTGCGGGCGAAAACGTACGTGCAGAAGAACAAGGCCCCCGCCAGACACAGAATGCGGGGGATGAAACGCACCGCCACGCTCACGTCCGTCTGTTCCCGCCAGAAGAATGCTGTTGCAAAAACCAGGATGGCGGCTGCCGTGGCCAGTCCCATGCTCAGGGCGACCAGTTTCCTTCGCGGGGCGCCGGCGCGCTGCAAAGACACCGCTCCCAGCATCAGCAGCGGAACCTGCAGGAAACCCGCGAGCAGCACAACCAGCCACAGGCTGGCGCTGAGCAGCGTCCAGGGCGAAAGCTGCAAAAGCTGAAACCGGAGTACAAGAAATATCCCGCAGCTGGTCCAGGCCCACGCCCACCAGCGAAAAAACTGCTGCCGGGGCAGGCGCAGGCAAAGCGCCCACAACAGGAGCACCAGGAACACAGTGAGCAGCAGTTGTAGCCGGACGTAGAGCTCT
>DASVBI010000097.1:0-3870 GCA_036375915.1 Terriglobales bacterium
CTTCTTCCAGATGATCTGGCGGCACTGGTCACACTTCACCCACAATCCCTCGGTACGGACTTTCTTCTCGCCCGAGGTGTCCAGCTCGCCGCCTTCGCGCTTGAACCAGGCCATAAAACCAGTTGTCAGTTCTCAGTTGCCAGTTGTCAGAAATTTGTAATTGAGTACTTGTGCAATTTGTAATTTAAGATCCAGCGCCATTGCAGCTGTCGCTGCGTCAGCAAGTTCTAAATTGCCAATTACAAATTACTAAATTACAAATTTACACACTTACCCGATTGCACAATTACTCAATCAGTATTCGATTCCCCGCTGCGCCTCCACGCCCTTCTCGTAAGCGTGCTTGACCTGGCGCATTTCGGTGACCGTGTCCGCCAGTTCGACAATTGTCGGATGAGCGTTGCGGCCCGTCAATATAACATGCACCATCGGCGGTTTATTTTTCAGCACCTCGGCTACCTTGGCCGGATCCAGCATGTGATAGCCGATGGCGTAGTTGATTTCATCGAGAATCACCAGGTCCCATTCCCGCGAAGTGATGGCTTGGGCGGCTTCCGCCCAGGCCTCCTCCACCAGGCGAACATCTTCGGGATCGGGCTTCTCCGCGCCCACCTTCACGAAGCCGCGGCCCATTTGCTTCATGATGAAGCGGTCGCCGAACGCCTTCACCGCGTCCAGTTCGCCGTAGTGCCACGAGCCTTTCAGAAACTGCAGCATGAGCACGCGCAGGCCCTGGCCCACCGCACGCAGGGCCGTGCCCATGGCGGCGGTAGTCTTACCCTTGCCCGGACCGGTGTTCACGATGATGAGACCGCGGCGAACGTCAGGCATAAAACCAGTTGTCAGTTCTCAGTTGTCGGTAGTCAGCAGTGGTCAGTAAAGGCAATATCCGATTGTAAATGTGATTACGGGAATTTGCAGGGCACGCGTTTGACGCAGTTGCTGCGCGCGGCCTAACATGGGCGGTTTTTCGGCGGAAATTAACATGCTCAAACTATCTGCTTCCGCGCTTCTGCTGACCGGCTTTTTATTCGTTTGTATTGTGAGCGCGGCGCAGAATGCGCCCATTACTCTCAACGTGGACGCGCGCGAGGCGCCGCGGCGGATCTTTCATACGCGGCTGACCTTCCCCGTGTCGCCCGGCCCGCTTACTCTGTATTACCCCAAGTGGCTGCCGGGAAATCATCGTCCCACCGGTCCCATTGCCAACGTGGTGGGCCTGCGCTTCAGCGCAAACGGCGACGTCCTCCCCTGGCAACGCGACGATGTGGATATGTATGCCTTCCACGTGAACGTGCCTGCGAATGCGAGCACGCTCGATGTCACCTTCGATTACGTTACGCCCAGCCGCGGGCCGGGGCGCTTTGATCCCGTCTCCACCGACCAGCTCATGATCCTGAACTGGAACGTGGTGCTGCTCTATCCCGCGGGCAAGCCGGCGCGGGACTACCAATACATGGCGACCCTGGAATTGCCGGAAGGATGGAAATTCGGCACGGCGCTGCCGCTGGCCAGCCAGTCCGGCAACACGGCGGCATTCGCGCCGGCGCCGCTCGACACGCTGGTGGATTCGCCGGTGCTGGCAGGAGCCAGCTATCGCTCTGTGCCGCTGCCCACCCCCGGCGCGCCGCCCCAGGAACTCGATATAGCCGCCGATTCCGCCGCGGCTCTGGCCATTCCGCAGGAATCCGTCACCGGTTACACCCGCCTGATGGCGGAGGCCGGCGCGCTGTTCGGCGCCCGCCATTACCGCGACTATCACTTCCTGCTCACGCTCAGCGACGTGGAGCCGCCCAATGGCCTGGAGCACCACGAATCCAGCGACGACCGCGCCCCCGAGCGCACCCTGATTGACCCCATTCTGCGCAAGCTGATGGCCGGGCTGCTGCCCCACGAGTTGGTGCACTCCTGGAACGGCAAGTACCGTCGCCCCGCCGGGCTGGCCACCTCCGATTACCAGCAGCCTATGAAGGGCGAACTGCTTTGGATTTACGAAGGCCTTACCACCTACCTGGGAGAAGCGCTCAGCGCGCGCTCCGGCCTTTACACGCCGGCGCAGTTCCGCGAGCAGGTGGCGCTGACGGCCGCGCAAATGGACCACCGCGCCGGCCGCATCTGGCGTCCGCTGGAGGATACGGCGGTTTCGGCCCAAGTGCTGTACGAAGCGCCGCGGGAGTGGACCGCCTGGCGGCGCAGCGCCGATTTCTATCCCGAAAGCGAGCTCCTCTGGCTGGAAGCCGACACCATCATCCGCAAGCAGACCAGAGAGCGGCGCTCGCTGGACGATTTTTGCCGCGCCTTCGAAGGGCCGCCCAGCGGCCCGCCGGACATGAAGCCTTATACCCTCGATGATGTGATTGCCGCTCTTAACCAGGTGGCCCCTTACGACTGGCGCGGCTTTTTCCAGTCGCGCGTCAACGCCGTAGCTCCGCGGGCGCCACTGGCCGGCATTGAGCAGGGCGGATGGCGCCTGGTTTTCAACGACGCCCCCAACGAGCTGCTGCAGGCGGAAGAGAAGTTCGCCGACGGAGTGGACCTGACTGACTCCATTGGGATGGTCATTCACAAAGAAAAACATGAGGACGAGGGCACCATCGTGGACGTGATTCCGGGCATGGCCGCGGCCGCCGCCGGCATCGCTCCCGGCATGAAGCTGGTGGCGGTGAATGGCCGGCGGTGGTCGCCGGAAATCCTGCTGGCCGCCTTGAAGGCGCGCAAGCCCCTGCATCTGCTGGCAGAGAACATCGGTTATTACAGAACTTTCACCGTGAACTACGACGGCGGTCCGCGCTTTCCACATCTGGAACGAATGGAGGAGCGGCCGGATACGCTGGGTGAAATCATCAAGCCGCGCGCGAGTGAATAGTCTGGCTTGCTGTCTCGCCGGCTGACTGGCCCAATAGAGCGGTGCCGGGCGCAGGCTCCCGACAGCTAGAAAGCTAGTCAGCCAGCCAGTTGATACTAATGCCCCAGGTGGTAGGGGTGCCGTTTCAGAATCGTGAACGCGCGGTAGAGCTGCTCCAGAAGCACAACCCGGGCCAGTTCGTGGGGCAGAGTCATCTTGCCCAAGGAAAGCAGGAGCGAGGCCGACTTGCGCGCCTGGTCGCTGAAGCCGTCCGCCGGGCCCACCGCCAGCAGCAGCGGCTGCGGGCTGCGGCTCTGCTGCTCGTCGAGAAAGCGGGCGAACTCCTCGGAAGTGAATTGCTGGCCGCGGCTATCCAGCAAAACCAGCGTGGAAGGCGGGCGATTGGCGCTCCTGGCCGCCAGCTTGAGCAGCGCCGCCTCACTGCCCAGGGATAGCGGCTCCAGCTGGGAATAGGCGGAAAGCCGTTTGAGGTACTCGGCGGTCAGCGATTGGATCGCAGGGTCTTTGGTCTTGCCGATCCACGCCACTTTGATCTTCACAGTTTCGATTTAAACACAAAGCCGGCTGCACCACCTGGCTCCGCCAAGCCTACTTTGAACTATGGCCCTGCCAGCGGATTTGTCGTAGAACGAACTCCTGGGCCAGGCTCGTGGCGGCGCGTTCAGCGGTGCTGATGGCGAAATTCACGAACACCAGCCCGGTGCCGCGATTGGACTGAGGATAGTAAAGATTGGAGATGGCGGATGATGCCAGGTCCCCGCCTAAGCTGGAGTAGTTCGGCTGCCACTTCCCGTTGTCTCCCTTGCACACGAAGGGATGGACGAGGGCATGCCCTATGCGCGACTTCTTTGTGCCTGTTCCCTGATAGAAGTAGCGAGGATCCTGGCGCAAGAGCGACGGAAGTATCGCGCCCCCGATCATGATGTCGCTGAAACCATCCGCGGCATTAGCGCCATACCGCTTACCGAACCCCGCGGCACCCTGACCGAAGTCGGGGGTATCAC
>DASVBI010000058.1:0-3583 GCA_036375915.1 Terriglobales bacterium
AGCCCTGGGCCGCGGATTGGAATCACTATTGCCGGGAGGGCCCCGGCCGGCGGTGGCTCCGCCCGCGGCTTCAGCCCCACTGCCGCCGGCGCCCGCGGCCGGCGCGCCGGTATCAGCGCCGCCTTTACCCAGGGCTGCCGGTGCTCATGACCAGATGCGCGAGCTTCCCCTGGGCCTGATTGACCGCAATCCCTACCAGACGCGCCTGCATCTGGACGAGCCCGCGATGGAGGAACTAGTAGCCTCCATCCGCGCCACCGGCGTGGTGCAACCTATCGTGGTACGACCTATCGGCAGCGGTCGCTTTCAGCTCATTGCCGGCCAGCGGCGCTGGGAAGCCTCCCGCCGTGCTGGCAAGACCGCCATCCCCGCCGTGGTGCGCGAAGTTTCCGACCAGCAGGCCATGGAGCTCACCATTATTGAGAACCTGCAGCGCCAGGATCTCAATCCCATGGAGCAGGCGCGCGCCTTTGACCGCCTGGGCAGGGAATTCGGCCTTACCCAGGAGCAGATGGCGCAGCGCACTGGCATTGACCGCGCCACCGTCTCCAACTACATCCGCCTGCTCAAGCTGCCTGCGCCGGTGCAAACGCTGGTGGAGCAGGGCAAGCTCAGCTTCGGACACGCCAAGGTCCTGCTCTCCCTCGATTCGCTGGAAATGATCAACAAACTCGCCGACCGCGTGGTCGAGCAGGGCCTCTCCGTGCGCGCCCTGGAACAACTGGTCTTCGGGCTGGAGCATCCCGCCGAAAAAGAGGAAGAGAAGGAACGGTTCGTTGACCCCAATGTCCGCGAGGCGCAAATGGAAATGGAGCGCGCTCTGGGCGTGCGGGTGCAGATCAAGGACCGCAACGGCAAGGGCCGCATCGTGATCGAATACAAGTCGCTGGAGGATTTTGACCGCGTCGTCGAGATGTTCTCGGTGAAGTAGCCGTCCTCGGCCGGAAAGAGCGGGCCGGAACCGCCGGCGCTGTTCCAGCCCGTCACTTTACAATTCCTGAAAAAATTTCTAAATCACTGTGGCGGCTGCGGGCTGGCCGGCGGGGGCGGTGGTGTTCCCGTGTCCCCGGGATGGTGCATGTGGCGGTGCATCCCCGGTCCAGGTCCCATCATTCCTCCGTGCTCAGCCATCATCTTCTGCATGCCTTGCATGTGGTCCACCATCATCTGCCACATCTGGGCGTCCAGATCAGCCTGCTGCCGCACGGCCGGATCCTTGATCTTGGCCGCGTTGGCCTTCATCTTGTCCACATTCGACTGCATTTGGGCGATCTGCGCTTTCATCTCCTGCATGTGCTGCTGCATGGCCATCATGTGCTGATGGCGGGGCGGAGGCGGCGTTGCCGGGCTCGTACCTTGCGCGGCGGTTTGCGCCGCCAGGCCAGCGCCCAGCAATAGAACAGCTAGCAAGAAAGAGGCGGGTTTCATGGCATTCTCCTTTCCAACCTGCACATTAGGAAGCATACGCTCGCAAACCTGAGCGCCGCCAGCAACCCGAGGCTCCACTGCCCCCTGGAGTCGCGCTGTTATAATGGGAAATTGGCCGCATGAAAAAAGGGCGACTAGTACGTTCCACCACTGTTTTGTGCGTGCGCCGGGACGGGCACGTGGTCATGGCCGGTGACGGGCAGGTGACGCTCGGTGAAGGGGTGGTGAAGCACACCGCCCGCAAGATCCGCCGCCTTTATAACGACAAGATTCTGGCCGGCTTTGCCGGCTCAACCGCCGATGCCTTTTCCCTGTTCAGCCGCTTTGAAGCCAAGCTGGAGCAGTACCATGGCAACATCGGCCGCGCCGCCGTGGAATTGGCCAAGGACTGGCGCACTGACAAATACCTGCGCCACCTGGAGGCCCTGCTGCTGGTCAGCGACGAGAACCAGACCTTTCTGCTCAGCGGCCAGGGCGACGTGATCGAGCCAGATGGCGGCATTGCCGCTATCGGCAGCGGCGGCCCCTATGCCCAGGCAGCGGCGCAGGCGCTTACGGACCACACCCAACTCTCTGCCCGCCAGATCGCCGAGGAAGCTATGAAGATTGCCGGCCGCATGTGCATCTATACCAATGACAAGATCACCGTGGAGGAACTCTAGTCTGACGAGGTGGCCTGAGGATTTGTAATTAAGCAATTTGTAATTTAGTAATTTGCCGAGCCACGACGGCGGTCTTCAAATTACTCAATTACAAATTACACAATTACTCGATCGTCTTATGGCAATTTACCTGCCCCCAACCGCCGAAGAAGAGCAGCTGGTGCTCGACGAGCTGACGCCCCGTGAAATTGTGGGCGAGCTCGACAAGTACGTGGTCGGCCAGGCTGCCGCCAAGCGCGCCGTCGCCATCGCCCTGCGCAACCGCATGCGCCGCCAGAAGCTTGCTCCCGACCTGGCGGAAGAAATCATTCCTAAGAACATCATCATGATTGGTCCCACCGGCGTGGGTAAGACCGAGATCGCCCGTCGCCTGGCCAAGCTGACCAACTCGCCCTTCCTCAAGGTGGAAGCCTCCAAGTTCACGGAAGTGGGCTACGTTGGCCGCGACGTCGAATCCATGATCCGCGACCTGGTGGAGATCGCCATTGACATGGTCCGCGAGGAGAAGCTGGAAGACGTTTCCGACAAAGCCGAACTCAACGCCGAAGAACGCCTGCTCGACCTGCTGCTGCCCACTCCCGCTCCCGGCCGTCCTGGCGGCGACGGCGGCGGTTCCGGCGTGTTGATTGAGGGCTCGAGCCTGGCGGAATCCAGCGCCCGTACCCGCGAAAAGCTGCGCCAGCAGCTCCGCGAGGGCCGCCTGGACGATCGCACGGTCGAGCTTGATGTTCGCGAAAAGTCCTTTCCCGCCTTCGAAATCGTCTCCAACCAGGGCGTGGAGGAGATGGACATCAACATCAAAGACATGCTGCCCAACATCTTCGGCCAGCGCACCAAGAAGCGGAAGATGAAGGTCGGCGAAGCTTTCGACTACCTCATCCAGGAAGAGGAACAGCGCCTGATTGATATGGACCAGGTCACGCGCATGGCCATCGAGCGCGTGGAGAACTCCGGCATCATCTTCCTCGACGAGATTGACAAAATCGCCGGCCGCGAGAGCGGCCACGGGCCTGACGTTTCCCGCGAAGGCGTGCAGCGCGACATCCTGCCCATCGTGGAAGGCACCACCGTCAACACCCGCTACGGGATGGTGCGCACCGACCACATCCTGTTTGTCGCCGCCGGCGCCTTCCATGTCTCCAAGCCCAGCGATCTCATCCCCGAGCTCCAGGGCCGCTTTCCCATCCGGGTGGAGCTGCAGTCGCTGACGGTCGAGGACTTCATCAAGATTCTCACCGAGCCGAAGTCCTCGCTGGTGAAGCAGTACACGGCGCTGCTCGATACCGAAGGCCTGAAGCTGGAGTTCACCCGCGAGTCGCTGGACGAGATCGCGCGCTTCGCCTTCCGCGTGAACGAAGGCACGGAGAACATCGGCGCCCGCCGCCTGCACACCATCATGGAGAAGGTGCTGGACCAGATCAGCTTCGACGCTCCCGACCTGAAGGAGAAGCAGGTCACCGTCGATGCCGACTACGTGCGCAAGATGCTGACCG
>DASVBI010000488.1:0-2458 GCA_036375915.1 Terriglobales bacterium
AACGCTAACACCCATGAGGACGAGGACGTTGAGGCGATCGTGCGGGAAGCCGCAGGACGCGTGGTATTACGGTACCTGCCGACGTACAGCCCCTGGCTGAATCCCCTCGAAATGCTCTGGCGGCATTTCCGTCGGGAAGTCACACATTGCGAACTGTTTGCGCAGATCACGGCCTTAGTGACGGCCGCTCAAGAGTTCTTTACGCGTCACAACCAACAGCCCGAGCGCGTTCTTTCGATTATTGGAGCTACTCCAAAAAACTTACCTGTTTGTACTTAGTTGTTCCAACCGCAGCAGCCGCCGGACCGGCACGAAGCGCTGGTGCCATTCCAGCGGTAAAATCGCCTCCGGCAAAAAACCGTCGTCCAGCAGCAACATGTCGAGTTTGGCCGCACGGCAACAAAGTGCTGTGAGGGCTTCCAGTCCTAAGCGGGTTCGCTGCGCTATAATCGCCGCCTCGGTGGGTTCACACCCCAGGAGCTGGGCGATGTCTCGCACACTGCGCCGGTAGCAGAGCGTTTGCCGGGCATGATGGTTAATCATGTCGGCATCATGCGCTTCCGTGAAAGCAGCCGGATAGGGGTAATGGCTGGTTACGGCCGGAGTGAGCAGATTGTGGGCATGCTGGTCAATGACCGAGATATCCCGCAGATCCATCAGTAGCGCTCCAGCAGCAGTTTCACCTCGTCGGCCAGTTCCAGATCCTTCAAGGCCTCCCACTCGGCGGTCCGCACCGCCAGATACGCCTGTGCCAGTTCCGGCCCCAGCGCCGTCAGGAGAACTTGGTCCTGGCGCAAGTGCGCGATCGCCTCACTCAGCGTAGTGGGGAGCGGATCGAGGCCCCGGGCAGCGCGCTCGGCTTCCGTTAAGTGGCCGGGATCGGTTGCCACCGGCTCGCCAGGGTCGAGCCCCTGGCGAATGCCATCCAGCCCAGCGGCAATCACCGCCGCTAAGGCCAGGTAAGGATTGGCGGAGGCATCCACCGTCTTCAGTTCCAGGTGCGTTGGACTGGGCGACGTCGGGTTACTCGGTATCCGGATAGCGGCTTCCCGGTTGTCCACACCCCAGGCGCGAAAAGCCCCGCTCCAACTGTGGGGTCGGAGCCGCCGGTACGAGTTCGGGCTGGGGGTCGTCAGCGCCATCAGGGCCGGCAAATGCTGCAGAAGCCCGGCGATGAACGCCCGGGCGATTTGAGACAGACCACCCACTGCAGCCGTCTCAGGAAGCTGATTCCACCCGTCCCGCCAGAGACTCAGGTGCAGATGGCAGCCACTGCCGGCTTTATCTGCAAAGACTTTGGGCAGAAAAGAGGCCTTCAGACCGTGTTGCAGCGCCACCGCCCGCACGGTCTCGCGGAAGGCAATCTGCTGATCCGCCGCCGTTACAGCGGGCGCGTAGCGGACGGAAATTTCCTGCTGTCCCGGGCCCGATTCCGGATAATAGCGTTCGACCTTTAGACCCTGCTGGAGTAGGGCCTCGGCCATGGCATCGATTACCGGCCGATGGCAATCCATCGCCAGGGTGGCAGCAAACACCGTCTCATCCGCGGGAACAATGCCCGCCGGGGTCGTCTGCAGCAGATAAAATTCATTCTCAAAGGCCGCCATGATTTCCAGATTGGCGGTTTGCGCTGCGGCGAGCTGCCGCTTCAGGCAGTGGCGCGGGCAAAGCGCCCAAGGCTGGCCGTGTTGCCGCATGTCTCCGATAACCGCCGCGTGCGTCGGGGCATAGGGCAGAATCCGCAGGGTAGACCAGACTGGTACCAGCCAAACCTCACCCACAGGACCGAGGCCGCTATCAGGGGTGATGACATCGGCCATCACGGGAACGGCCTGCTGGGCCGCTGCGATCCCGATTCCCTGTTCAGCATGCTCGGCAAAGATCCCCAGGTGGAAGGCTTTCGCACGGATGACATTGGCGTTGTCACACCACAGTACGCGAATAAACCGAACCCCTGCGGCGTTGAGGGATTCCGCCAGACCATCGTTCATGGTGCCTCCCGCCAAAATCAAAACCCCGTGGTAACGTCATGCCGGCCGGGTTAGCCAGGCCGAACGTCTGAGTTTCTGATGGAGATTGTCCCAGGGCGCCCGGTGATCCCACCTTCGGCTCGTGAACTCAAGCATGACACCCGCCCGGGTTCGAGCGTGAACCTTCGCCCGACATTGGCTGCCGACTAGCGGCGAGCCTTCCGTACCCTCGCCCTGCTCCCGCTGACAGACTCCACAGTCTTGCTGTCGTGGCAGGAAACTCGTCGGTTCACTGGAAGACTCCGCGGCTCAAGGTCCAGTATCCCCTAAGCGCCCCTGGCTGCCGTAGACTACAGCCCCACCATGACCTGGCTATCACTATAGTTCAGCCGTCTGACGTTGCCATAAGGATGTCTTTAGCCGGTCATGCCTCCGAATGACTCACCACTCCGAATTAATTGAGTCCCGGCGGCCCTGAAAATTCCTAA
>DASVBI010000185.1:0-3299 GCA_036375915.1 Terriglobales bacterium
TGGCGAGACGTCATGAACAATCACCCGCCTGAGGACGCCATCCGCTGTGACGCCTGCCCGGTGCTGTGCTACATCAGGCCGGGAAGGACGGGGGCGTGCGACCGATATGGCAATCGCGAAGGGCAACTGGTGCGACTGGACCCGCACGTGGTGCTGGACCGAGCGGTGTCACGAGGCGAGTCAGTCGTTCCATTTCTGCAACGAGCGGAAGAATGGGATGGCAGCGTGGTGGGCGGTCCGCAGAATTTTGTGACCGCGATTGGAGCGGGCACCACTTATCCCGACTACAAACCGGCGCCTTTCATCATTTCCTCGCAGGTGGAAGGCGTGGACATGGTCACGGTGGTCACGGAGGGAATCTTCAGCTACTGCGGGGTGAAGGTAAAAATAGACACCGACCGCCACCTGGGTCCGGAAACCAACCTGGTGCGGGCGAAGGGCGAGGCGGTCGGGCACGTGACCACCAGCGAGTACGGTTCGCAGATGCTGTCGCTGGGCGGAGTACGCCACCTGACCGGGGGCAGCCGCCGTGAAGGCACGGTCACGTGCGAGACCCTGCTCGACCTGTGCAACGGCAAAGCGGTGGAACTGCAGGTGGATGAGGGCGCGAAGGTAGTAGTGCAGGCGGGCAAGGGGCCAGTGGTGGACCGGCAACCGGAAGTGCAGATGCGGGTAGGCTGCGGTTCTGCGACGATCGGCATGTTTGCCAAGCAGTGGTCGGGCAAAGTGGATGACGTGGTAGTGGTGGATGACCACATCACGGGAGTGCTTTCCGAGCACCAGGCGGGCAAACTGCTGGGAATCCCGCCCACCGGAATCAGACTGAAGGGACGTCGCTCGACGCCGGGCCGCTACTTCCAGGTAGCCGAACCGGGCACGGGCTGGGGCGGGACGAATATACAGCAGCCGCTTTCCATCCTACGGGACTTCAATCCTAAAGTTGCCTGGCCGGGGCTGCGCCTGCTCATGGTAAGCACGACGGGGGAGCACTACAGCTATTTTGTGCTGGACGAGACTCTGCGGCCGGTGGAGAGCGAGCTGCCGGCTGCGCTGAGCGAGTCGGTGGCCAGAATCAAAGAGAATTGCGAGCCGGCGCTGTGCACGGTGCTGTTCATGGCGGGAGCAGGCGGGTCGCTGCGCGCGGGCGTAACCGAAAACCCGGTGCGGCTGACGCATTCGGTGCGCGACGCGCTGACGCGCGTAACCTGCGGGGGGGCCCCGGTCTATGTATGGCCTGGGGGCGGGATCACCTTCATGGTGGATGTGAGCCGCATGCCGGAGAACGCCTTTGGATATGTTCCGACGCCGGCGCTGGTTGCGCCCATCGAGTTCACGCTGAAGCTGGAGGATTACGCCGCGCTGGGCGGATACATGGAGCAGGTGCGCTCGCTGGAATCGCTGATGAGCGCTGAGCGGCAGCGGCATCTTTCCGCGCGCGGCGACAATCCCTGGCCGCTGGGAGCGAACGCGCGCGGGCGGGGACAATCGTGAGGCAGCACGCACAAATTCGGCTGTTGCCCGACCAGCGCCGCCTGCACCTGCAGGATGGGCCGATTGATGTGATCCTGGAGGCGTTTGGGGCTTCGGGTGAAGTGCACCGGGCATACGAAGCGGCAGCTCGGCGGTTCGTGGGCGTGCTGGACGAACTGTGCTCGGAGCTTGGACTGTTGCGGGCTCGAGCCGTCGTTGGTGGGCCGCAACCACAAGGAAGAATCGCCAGGCGCATGGCCGCGGCAGCAGCGCCCTACGCGGAGCGGACATTCATCACGCCCATGGCGGCGGTGGCAGGAGCGGTGGCGGAGGAAATCCTGGAGACGATGACTTCGGCGGCGCGGCTGGCCAAGGCTTACGTCAATGACGGCGGCGACATCGCGGTGCACCTGGAGCCGGGAGAGCGCTTCGTGATTGGCATGGTGGAAAGGCCAGAGCGGCTGTCTCTGTTCGGCTCAGCCACCATAACTTCGAACGAGCCCATCCACGGGATCGCCACCAGCGGATGGCGGGGACGAAGCTTTTCGCTGGGGATAGCGGATGCGGTAACAGTTCTAGCGGAGAGCGCGGCCAGGGCTGATGCCGCGGCCACCATCATTGCCAACGCGGTGGATTTGCCTGGAAACCCGCAAATTATTCGCGTGCCCGCCTGCAGCCTTGCCCCCGATAGCGATCTGGGCGAGCTGCTGGTAACCCAAGGTGTAGGCAAGCTTTCCGCGGAGGAGGTAGGTTTAGCCCTGCAGGCGGGAATGGCGGTCGCGGAAGGGCTGGTGGCAGAAGGGCTGATTCATTCCGCGGCGCTGCATTTGCACGGAGAAACCAGAATCGCGGGCGCAGCTTTGGGGCTTGAATCGTCGGATCGCGCAACTAGGAGCCTGGTTCATGCCTGAGGTGCGGGTCAGAAAGATGCTGACGACGGTGGAGGAAATTTTCCACGAAGGCGGACCGCAGACGCAGACGCCGTTGCGGCGAGCAGCGGCGCTGGCGGTCATTCACAATCCGTTTGCCGGCAGATACGTCGAAGACATCGCCGGATTCATGGATGACCTGAAGCCGCTGGGCATGGAGATGGCGAAGTCGCTGATTGCGGCGCTGGGCGGCGATTCCGGAGTCGTGGAGGGATATGGCAAGGGCGCAATTGTAGGCTCGGCGGGAGAAATGGAACACGGCGCGCTGTGGCACGTTCCCGGAGGGTACGCTATGCGCGAAGTTCTGGGCGGCGCAAAGGCGATTGTGGCTTCGACTAAGAAGGTGGGCGGGCCGGGAACGCGGCTGGATGTGCCCATCACGCACATCAACGCTTCCTACGTGCGCAGCCACTTTGATGCCATAGAGGTGGGCATCAGCGACGGGCCGCGAGCTGACGAGATGGTGCTGGCGCTGGTGATGACGACGGGACCGCGGGTTCATGCGCGGGTGGGCGGGCTGAAAGCTTCGGAGATCAAAGGAGAAGACGGACTGCGATGAAAGCGCGAATCCGCAAGCTGGCGACTTTTGTGGAGGAAACGAGAAGCGAGATGGGGCGCGCGATTGAGCCGCCCACGCGCCGCGCCGCCGCCGTGGCGGTGATTGACAATCCATGCGCCGGAAAGTACGTGGAAGACCTTTCCGATCTGATGGATATCGGCGAAGAACTGGGAGAGCTGCTCACCCAGCGGGCAGTGGCGGCGCTGGGCATCGCGTCCACCAGCGCTGAGAGTTACGGCAAAGCGGCCGCCGTGGGCGAGAACGGCGAAATTGAGCACGCGGCCGCCATTCTGCATCCCAAGCTGGGCACTCCGGTTCGCCGGGTGCTGGGCAAAGGCGCG
>DASVBI010000370.1:0-2499 GCA_036375915.1 Terriglobales bacterium
ACGTTGGTGAGCGGCAGGTTGGGATCAAGAACCTGCACCTGTTTGTGGACCGCGCCTAGTAAATTGTTGGGATCGGAACCGCTGCGGAAAAACAGGGTAATGGCTGGGCTGGGATTCTGAATAACGGGCAGGTAGATGTAAGGACTGGGATCTTCGCCCAAGGTGACGTACTTGGCATCGTGAGCTACGCCGATGACCTGCACAAGATCGTTCTCACCATAAAACTTGAAGCGTTTCCCCACCGGATCCTGATCGGGCCAGAAGCGATGGGCAGCGGCCTGGTTGATGATGGCCACCTTGGGGCTGTCTTCGCGCACGGCGGTGTCAAAGTCGCGGCCGCGCATGAGGGGAATGCCCATGGTTTGCAGGTAGCCGGGAGCGACATTGTCCACGATGACCAGCACGCCGTTGCGGTTCGAGCTACCTTCCTGGCCTTCGGGGAAAACGCTGCGGCTGAAGCCTCCGCCGAACAGGGGAACGTTGGATGCCAAAGTGGCGGCTTGGACCCCGGGCATGTTCTGCACTGTCTCCAGGGCGCGGCGCTCGAATTCCTTCACCCGGGGCGGGTCGTAATTGAGGGAGCCCAAGTCAAAGGAAAGCATAGCCAGGTTATGAGTGTTGAAGCCGGGATCGGTTTCCTGAGCGTTGCGCAGGCTGAGGAGGAACAGACCGGCTCCGATCAAGGCCACCAGGCAAAGCGCGACCTGGGCGACGATGAAGGCATGACGCAGGGCAAAGCGGCGGCCGGTGAAAACTTCGCCGCCGGCGCGCTCCTTCAGTTCCAGCACCAGGTTGGGGCGCGTGGCCTGCAGGGCGGGGGCGAGACCGAAGATCAGGCCCGTGCCCAGGGCGATGCACAGCGTAAACAGCAGCACTCTGCCGTCCAGGGCCAGGCTGAGATAGCTCTGCTGCAGGAAGGGCGGGCGGAACTGCCAGAGCAAGTCGCGTCCCAGCACAGCCAGCCCAATTCCCAGGGCGCCACCGGCGACGGCCAGCACCGTGGCTTCGGTGAGCAACTGGGCCACAATGCGGGAACGCGAAGCGCCCACTGCCAGGCGAATCGAGATCTCGCGTTTGCGACCGGCAGCACGCGCCAGCAGCAGGTTGGCGATGTTGGCGCAGGCGATCAGCAGCACCAGCCCGACCACGGTCATCATCAGCATGCCGGCGCGGGTGAACAGGCCACGCAGGTTGGGGTTGATGGCCGATTGCAGCAGGGGGAGCACCGTGAAGTTGCGCCCTGTGTTGGGCACGGGAAACTCGCGCTCCAGGTCTGAGCCCAGGGCCTGCAATTCAGCGCGCGCTTGCGCCTCGTTCACGCCCGGCTTGAGCCGTGCTACGGCAAAGGTGTTCAGGAAGCGGCGGTCGTTAAACCACTCTTTGTTGAGGCCGGACAGAACCTGGTCGTGCATGGACATGGGCACCCACATGTCGGGGCCGCCCAGGACGGCGGTGCCCTGAAAGCCGCGGGGAGCGACGCCGATGATGGTGAATCCCTGTCCGTTGAGCAGGACGTTCTGTCCGATCACGTTGGGATTGGCCGCGAACTTACGCTCCCAAAAGCCGTGGTTGAGAACAATGACGGGACCGGCGCCGGCTTCGCGATCTTCATCAGGGCGGAAGGTGCGCCCCTGGGCGGCTTGGACTCCCAGCACGTCGAAGTAGTTTCCCGAAACCAGGTTGGCGTTGAACGTATCAGGGTGGCCATTGATGGTCATGCTGACGGTGCCGAAGATTTCCAAAGCCACCCCGGAAAAGGACTGCGCCCGGCGCTGGATATCCTCTCCGTTGGGATGAGAAACCGGCAGGAAGTTGTTCAGCCCACCGCGGTTGCGCTGGTCGGTGGTGAAAAGCGAGAGCAGATGCCCCGCGTCGTGCACCGGGATGGGATTGAAAAACACCGCGTTGACCACGGTAAAGATGGCCGTGTTGGCGCCAATCCCGAGGGCCAGGGTGATGACCGCAACCGCCACAAATCCCGGAGACTTGCGCATGGTGCGCAGGGCATAATGAACGTCCTGGCCAATATGGAGCACGGCTGCCTCCTCACCATCTAGGAAAGGGACGAATCAGGAGCCAATCGGGTAGCAGGCGCGGGAAGTTTACAACCGCTCAGGCTGCAAGAACAACCTGCTGCCGCGCGCCGCAGCGATGGTTTGGGTCCGGTTGGCGCTATTTGTGGCGGATCTCCACTGGGGCCCGGGTTCGGTCCAGTGGAAATACATGCAGCTCCCATTTAACCGGCACCGAGGTGGGGAAGAAGCAGGTCCGGGTGTCGCACGCCTGGTAGGCCAGCTTTCCCGCGATCGTAATAGTCTTTCCCTCCTTGCCTAGAGAACCAAAGAACGCCGAGCCGGAGTTCACCTTTATATCCTGCGAGATGCGGAAAACGCCTTCGTACACCGGCACCCGCTCCTTGATGGCGGGCAGGTAGAGAATCTTTGACTGCGGGTAACTCGCCGGCTTGAGTTCGACCGCCTGCTGCGAGTCAATCAGCAG
>DASVBI010000106.1:0-3456 GCA_036375915.1 Terriglobales bacterium
CCAGCGCTTCTGCTCGATGGCCTCCCGCACTGCGGGCATGGTTTTGACCCCGTAGCCGGTGTACACGCCGGGAGCATAGATCATGTGCTTGTACCAGGGACGGCGAGGCAGCCCGGCATCGTCAGTCAGCCGGCGCTCACTCTCCATCATTTTCCGGTTCAGGTCAGCCAGAACCGCCGCCGGAACTTCCTGCGGCGAAGCCCACGCCTTCTGCAACGCCTCCTGGTAGCGCTCCGCACTGCGGTTGAGCTGGGCCACGGCGTTTTCCAGGGGCGCGAAGTTAAGGTAGGGCGGCACCTTCTCGCGTGGCGGCGCTAGGGTAGGCCGGCGCGGATCATTGATGGCATGGAACAGGCCTTCGTCCAGTTCGCGGTCGCGCTCCATGGCTTCGCCGCGCTTATCCTCTGCCAGCTTTTTCAGCTGCGCGAGATAGAGCTGCATAGTGTCGCCAAAGTCGGTGAAGTCGAAGGGCAGCAGGTCGGCATCCGACAGGCGCATCACCGCCGTGCCCACGGTCTGCGCCAGCGCCCGCCCGTAAACGAAATTGGTGTCGGAAAAATGCGTGTACCAGTAGAAGTCGTCATAAATGGAGTGATAGATGCCGGCATCCGGGTCCTCCCCGCCGTAGCCCAAGTTCAGGCTGGCGACTCCCAGGTGATCCTCAAAAGCGGTGTAATCGGTGCCCGAGCCCAGGGCTCCCATGCGCAGGTCGGCTCGATCGCGTATCTTCTTGCGGTCTTCGGGGCTCTTGGCCTGGGCGATGCTGTGCAGTTCGTCCCGCTGCCACACCGAGACCCCGCTTTCCGGGTCCTGGATGTCGTGGGCCACGCTGTTCATGAAGTGCTCCAGAGTGTGCGCGCCCTCCAGCATCAGATAGCCGCGGCCGTTGCCGTCGGTGTTGATATAGGCCACTGCGTGCTGCCGCAATTCGTCGGCATGCTCTTCCGCCCATTCCGTCGAGCCCAGCAGCATGGGTTCTTCCCCGTCCCAAGCGGCATAGATGATGGTGCGCTTAGGCTTCCAGCCCTGCTTCAGCAGCTGCCCCAATGAGCGCGCTTCCTCCAGCAGCGCAACCTGGGCCGAGATGGGATCGTCGGCTCCGTTGACCCACCCATCGTGGTGGTTGCCGCGCACAATCCACTCTTCTGGTTGGGCGGAGCCCGAAATTTTGGCAATCACGTCGTTCACCGGCTTGATGTCCCAGTTGAATTTCACCACCAGGTGGACCTTTGCCGGCCCCGGCCCAACGTGATAGGTGATGGGAAGCGAACCGCGCCACGATTCGGGGGCTACCGGCCCTTGCAGCGCCGCCAGTAGCGGTTGCGCGTCCCCATAGGAGATGGGCAGCACGGGAATTTTGGAGATGCTGGGCGCTTCTTTCACCGATAGTCGCTTAGCGTTGGGGGTGGCGCCGATGCCGGGGGTCAGCGGATCACCCGGATTGGAGGAGGCAAAATCCATCACGCTGCCGCGCTGCACGCCCTCCGCCGGCCGCGTAGGCCCTTGAGGAAATACGTTGTCTTCAAAGTAGCCATCGTCGCGCGGGTCGGAATAAATGATGCACCCGATGGCCCCATGTTCCCCCGCCACCTTGGGCTTCACGCCGCGCCAGGATTGCCCGTACTTGGCAATGACGATAGCGCCCTTCACCGAAACCCCCAGGCGCTGCAACTGGTCATAATCTTGCGGCAGGCCGTAGTTCACAAAGACGAGCGGCGCGGTCACGTCGCCATCAATGGAATAGGCGTTGTAGGTGGGCAACTGCTCGCCGGTCTGGCCGGATGTTGGGTCCGCGGCCACTGGCGGCTCCTGCATCTTGGCCGTGAATCTGGTGGGCTCGATCATCTCCACCAGACGTTCTTTGGGCGTGGGAAACAGGACATCGAAGGTTTCGATGTGCGCGTCCCAGCCGAATTCTTTGAACTTAGAGAGAATCCACTCCGCGTTGGCCTTGTCGTAGGGCGAACCCACGTGGTGAGGGCGCGCGCTCAGACGCTGCATGTAGTCGCGCATGAGCTGCGGGCTGGGCAGAGCGCGGAATTTCTGTTCCCACTGCCGCTCTGAGGCGGAGGATGTATTGGTGAATCCCTGCAGAAAAGGCTCATCCGCGCCCAGCGGCGCAGCCGTGAGTACAAGCAGCAAAAAGAAAAAGACCAGCCGTCGCATATCGCTCCTCGCCGGTTGGCGCCACTCCCCGGGCACACTTCCGCCTTCAGGATCCCGCGGCTGCGTGCATCAACTTTGCCAACCGATTTCCCCGCAGGAAGGGAGTAGAAGGTTAACTTATGCCGAGTGGAAAACAAAATGCATTAAATTCCTGATCACTTGTGACCGTTGCGCTGGCCGGCGTGCAGTTCGCGCACACAGTACCGTTGTGCTCCTGGTTGACAGGCCTCAACTTGGTAGAGCGGAAGGTCCTGCGGCCGCACCACATAGTCGCCAATGCCCAACTGGTACGAATCCTTATAGCTGCTGACCACGATACCGTTATTCTCGGTAACCCGAACGCGGAACTGACCGGTGGAGGGCTCATAATTAGCGTAGCTGAAACAGTAGCCCACGCAGACCCGGTCCATCACGTGCAAGAGCGGGTCAAAGCGCCAATGCTTTTTACCCGACAGGAACACTACACGGGCGCGGCGCGGAATCTCCTGGCGTACAAGCGCCTGGACCTGATCCTCCTTGCGGTTTTCCTGGTAGTTCTCGGCATACAAAAAGCCGAAGAAAACCACGCTGACTGCTGCCAGGGCAATAACATCTGCCCGGCGCACTCGCACCTGCGCCAGCACCACGCAGAGCAGTAGACGGACGGCCAGGGACATACGCTCGGCCACGTACACTAAAGCGTGGCCGTACTCGGGAAAATCAATGCGGGAGGGGATAAGGGCCACTCCAGCCGCGGTGAGCAGCAACAACTGAGCGGGAATCTCGGCGACAACGCCACCGCCATCATTCTTGATGATTCGCCGGAGCCAAACAAACCACAAAAGCAGCATTCCTGTTACCGGAATTAAATACTTTTGCCCATAGATGAAGGCCTGATCAGCGCCGGTCACCCCGAATACCTGGTAAGCAGTCCAGTATGCACTGTAGTGGCGAAGAAGAAATTGCTGTATGCCCACTAATACGGCGATTGTCGCCGCCAGAAGAAACCATCGCTGCCTTGCAGTCATGGGCGAGGCAATGAGCAGATATGCTGCCACGCCGACCGCCCATACCACCGGCAGAGGATGCCCCAGCCAGGCCAGCAGGAGCAGGGGGGCGGCCGCCGCTCGCCGGCGAGTGGTTCCATTCCAGAACGCCGCCGCAAACCACAGGCAAATGCCGAGCGACAAGTAGAAGTTAAAAAAACCCATGTGAAAAACGAAGTCATATGTCAGCAGCGCAATACAGGGGGTCAGAAACCAAGGACGGCGGCCCGAGGCAGAGGAAATGAATGCAAATGCTCCGCCTGCA
>DASVBI010000455.1:0-4337 GCA_036375915.1 Terriglobales bacterium
CGTGGTCGGCCGCTACCTGACCGACAGCGTGGGCAGCAATGGCGCCGGCTACTTTCCCCAGCTGGAAAAGATTCCTCCTCACAACCATGACGGCGTAGGCGGCATGCACCTATACATGCCGTGGTGGAAGTACGACCGCAAAAATGAATTTCTGCGCGGCTACCACATCGAGTTTGGCGGCGGACGCTTTATGCCCTCGGTGGGGGAATTCGACGATGTTTGCGACCAGTTCGAAGGTTACGGCGCCGCTCTGAAGAAGAAATGCCGTGACAGCTACGGCACCACCATCGGTTTTGCCGGGCGCGGCGAAATGATTCCCAACCCCGAGTGCTATTGCGAAATTGACCCCAACCAGGTGGACGAGTGGGGCATTCCGGTGCTGCGCTTCCACTGGAAATGGGGCGAGAACGAAGTGGCCATGGCGGAGGACATGCAGAAGACCTTCCGGCAGATTGTGGAGGCGGCAGGCGGCACCTACCTGGAATCGCGCCTGCCGCAGAGCCACATTTCCAGCGGCGGGGAAATCATCCACGAACTGGGCGTGGCGCGCATGGGCGCAGATCCGCGCAAGTCGGCGCTGAACGGCTACTGCCAGGCGCATGAGGTGAAGAACCTGTTCGTTACCGACGGCGCATGTTTTGTCAGCAATGCCGATAAGAATCCCACGCTAACCATCATGGCACTGTGCTGGCGCGCTTCCGAGTACTTGCTCAGCGAGGCCAAGAAGGGGAATATTTGATTTTGTGGCGCGGGCGCCCTCGCCCGCGAGGAAAGGAAACTGATGGTTAGCCGTGGAAGACACAAGGTCCCTCGACTTGCGCTTTCTCTCCCGCAGAGCGGGATCGGTGGCGCTCGCTCGGGATGACAGGCAGCCTGGAACATGGTTGAAGAAACTATGGCAAACTCCATTTCACGACGCGACATTCTGAAGACACTGGGAGCGGGCGTGGTTGCCAGGTCCGTGCTCAAGGTAATTCCGGCGCAGGCGGCGGAATATACGCACCGCATGGTGGAGCAGGAAAAGGCTTCCACCGGGGCTTACCAGCCCAAGTTTTTCACCGCCCACCAGTACGCTACCTTGCGCAACCTGTGCCAGAGCATCATTCCGCCAGATGAACATTCCGGCGGCGCCATCGAGGCGGGCGCGCCTGAATTCATTGATCTGCTGACCAGCGAGAACACGGAATATCAGCTCACCCTGGGCGGCGGGCTGATGTGGCTGGATTCCACCTGCAGCGGCCGCTATGGCAAGGTTTACCTCGACTGTGCTCCGGCCCAGCAGAAGCAAATCCTGGACCTGATCGCGTACAGCGCCAACGGAGTGAAGGATGTGCGCCTGAGCCAGGGGGTAAACTTCTTCGCCTGGCTGCGCAAAATGACTTGCGATGGCTTTTTTACCAGCAAGATTGGCATCAAGGACCTGCAGTACATCGGCAACACGTTTCGCCTGGATTTTCCCGGCTGCCCGCCAGCGCCGGAGAACTAGGAACCGCGAGTAGAGACGTTACTTGTAACGCCTGACCCTAAAGCTGGGAGCTGACGCATGAGAGACAACTCGAACTGGCGTTCCAATCGCCGCGAATTTCTTACCGCCACCGGCGGGTTGGTGGCCGCCACGCTGGCGTCCGCGGAACCACTCTCCGCCCTGGCCGCGCCCTCGGGGACGGGTTCCGCCGCCGAGGTGCAGCCCAACGCGCAGAGCACTGGCGCCAACTCCCCGCGCAAACTACTGATCGGAGTCTTTGACCCGGTTTACAACCAACTGAGCCTGGAGCAGATGCTGGAAAAGATGAGCGCCTTGCAACTGGAGGCGGCGGAAATCGGCACCGGAGGGTATCCCGGGGCCAGCCATTGCCCGGTGCAGGAGCTGCTGGCCGATCCGGCCAAGGCGCGCGCCTGGAAGAAGAAGTTCGAGGAGCGCAACATTCGGGTGGGCGCGCTCAGCTGCCACGGCAATCCCGTTCATCCCGACGGCAAGATTGCCGCCCGCGACGCGCAGATTTTCCGCAACACGGTACTGCTGGCCGAGCGCCTGGAGGTGCCGGTGATTGTCGGCTTTTCCGGCTGTCCCGGCGGCAGTCCCACCGACACCATGCCCAACTGGGCAACCTACCGCTGGCCTCCCGAGTACGCGCAGATTCTCGACTGGCAGTGGAAGGAGAGGGTTATCCCCTACTGGAAGGAAGCGGCAAAATTCGCCCGCGAGCACGGAATTCACAAGCTGGCCTTTGAAATGCATCCCGGCTTCTGCGTTTACAACCCCAAGACTCTCATGCGGCTGCGGGAAGCCGTGGGCGAGGAAATTGGCGCCAACTGCGACCTGAGCCACCTGTTCTGGCAGGAATGTGATCCGGTGGAGGTGATCCGCTTTTTGGGCAAGCAGGGAGCCATCTATCACGCCCATATGAAAGACACGGTGTTGTTTAAGGACAACATTGCCAAATACGGCGTGCTCAATTTCGCCTTCGAGCCCAAGGACATCCCCAGCGCCTCTGCCATTTTCCGCGCCGTGGGATACGGCCACGGGGCCAATCTTTGGAAAGACGTAATACGCACCTACATGGAAGTAGGCTATGAGGGCATGCTCAGCATCGAGAACGAAGACCCAATCCTGCCCGGCGAGGTGGGGGTGGAACGGGCCGCGTATGTGCTAAAGAACGTGCGCGAGGAGTTGCTGAACTCCAGTCCCGCGAGCGCATGATGGGCGGCAAGCAGTGTTGTGTTTTGCAACGCCCCTTTTGGCAGTCGTGTCGGAATGTTGTCAAGCGCCGGGGCATCCCTTGGGTTACCACGGTTTAAATTTTTTCCCTCTCTTCTGTGATTCTCATCACAGTTTTCTTGCGACTGCCTCGGTAAAGTACGTCCAATTGACCAGGTGCTGAGAGGCAAGCTGAATTTGGGGATGAGCGGGATGGAAGAGCAGCGCAAGACTATCCTGATAGTGGATGATGACGAGCAGGTGCTGATTGACCTGGAACGTCTGCTGGAAGACCAGGGATATAACACCACCACGGTGTGGAGCGGCCGGGAAGCCTTGCAGGTGCTGCAGTCAAAATCATTCGATTTTGTTCTGCTGGATGGAGACCTTCCCGATCTGACGCGCGAAGAACTGATGGGACAGGCGCAGCGGTGTTCCAAGTCGTACTGGATTGTGTTGCAGCCTCAGACGCGCTTTCGCCCTGAATCCGTGCCCAATGGCGTGTGCAAGTGGGAACACGGCGCCATTCTTTCCAAGCTGCGCGAATGCCTGTCTGGGCGTGAGCACTTGGTTGCCGGCAAGCGCGCGGGCAACGTTGCCTGAATAATCCTTCCAGGTGGAGATAAGAACCGAAGCCAGGCGGCAGGTGTGCTCTGGCATGCCGCTACCCGACCGGCTTTGGTCGAGCTAGGAATTTACATCATTGAGGAAGGAAGACAGGTCCACTTTGTCGTCCTGGCGGGGCGTGGAGGGGATTACGGTAACGTTACCACCGGCAGGCGGGGCCTGTTCTCCGGCGCCCAGCAAGGGAGCTACCACGCGGAGGGCCTCGATTTCGGTGCGTAACTGCTGCATCCGCGCTTCCTTCTGTTGCAACACTTCCTGGATATTCTTCATATGGTCCCCACTTGCCAACTGAGAGCCCGCTGCTTTGGGTTTCAGTAGTGTTGTCAGCAGGAGGGTAAGCGCCACTGCGACCCTCAGCCAGATAACCAAAGGCAGTGGCCCTGCGGCCACGCTTTTCTGTTCCCCGGGCGATTTGCATCCCGAGCTGGCTTTTGCTTGCCTCACTTTACCTTATAGCGGCGGTTCTGGTATGAGTTTCCTGGCTGAGTGGTTGAAAAATAAGCTCAGCTTGCCCGCAAATTACCCGGGGACCCATTGATGGCGCCCAATTACCTTTCTGCCGCTTTCAGCCTGGCGACGATTCTGTGCTGGGGAAGCGCCGACTTTATCGGCGGTATGGCCGCCAAGACCACCGATTCCTTTCTGGTGGCTGCGCTGGCCCACGCCAGCGGCTTCGCCGTGATGAGTTTGGTGGCGCTGCTGGCGCAGGCTTCGTTTCCCAGCACTGGTTCCATAATGTGGGCGCTGGCGGCGGGAGCCAGCGGGGGCGTAGCCCTGGCCATTTTTTACCGCGCCCTGGCTTCCGGTCACATGGGTCTCAACGCGCCGGTGGCGGCGCTGCTGGCGGCGGCCATCCCGGTGGCTTTTGCCTTCACCGTGGAAGGCATTCCTCATCCCGTGCAAGTTGCCGGTTTCGTTCTTGCCGGCCTGGGCATATGGTTCATCTCCAAGCCTGACCATCTCACCGGCCGGCCCAAGGGATTGGGATTGGCGGTGGTCGCGGGACTTGGCT
>DASVBI010000315.1:0-4416 GCA_036375915.1 Terriglobales bacterium
GAATCAGCACCATGCTGCCATAGAGGCCGAAACCCAATGTGGTCATTAAGAAGACACCTGTGGCATAGGTGCGCACGCGGAATATTCGCAGGTTGACCACGGGATGCCAGTCCAGCAGTTCGTGAATCACGAACAGCGACAACCCGACAGCGGCCACGATGGCCAAGATCAGGATGAAATGCGAGCTGAACCAGTCGTCCTCCTGCCCTTTATCGAGCATGACTTGCAACGCGCCGATTCCGACCGCTAGAAGACCGATGCCCCAGTAGTCCACGCCGCCGGCCTGGCGCTTGATATAGGCGGGATCGAAGATGAACAGTTTGGACATGATCAGGCCGGCGATGCCTACCGGCAGGTTGATGTAGAAGATCCAGCGCCAGCTGTAACTGTCGGTGATCCAGCCGCCCATCACCGGGCCCAGCATGGGCGCAACCACGATTCCCAAGCCCCAGAAAGCCATGGCTTTGCCCCGCTCCTCGGGCGGAAATGCTTCCAGCATGATGGCCTGAGAAAGGGGCTGCAGGCCGCCGCCGCAGGCGCCTTGCAGCACACGAAAAATGATCAAAAAGGGCAGGTTGGGCGCCATGCCGCACAGCACAGAAGCGAGGGTGAAGCCGGTGATGGAGGTCATCAGCACGCGCTTGCGGCCGAAGTGATTAGAGAGCCAGCCGGTTAGAGGCAGGACGATGGCATTAGCCACCAGGTAAGAGGTCAGCACCCAGGTAGCTTCGTCCACAGTCGCGGAGAGATTACCGGCGATATGCGGCAGGGAGACGTTCACCACCGTGGTGTCCAGCACCTCCATGAAGGTGCCCAGCATCACGGCGATGGAAATCAGCCAGGGATTGACATAGGGCTGATCCCGGGATGGTTGGTTACCGTTGGCCATGCTACTTCGTGATTACCGTTGGCACCACGGACATGCCTGGCCGTAGCAGATGCTTGGGGTCCTGACCCTTTTCGAATACGATTTTCACCGGCACGCGCTGCACGACTTTGACGTAATTGCCGGTGGCGTTTTCAGGCGGCAGCAGGCTGAAGCGGGCGCCGGTCGCGCCGCCAATACTGTCTATGTGGCCGTTGTAGGTGTGCCCGTAAGCGTCCACCTCGACGCTGGCATGCTGGCCGGGGCGCATGTTCCTGAGTTGTGTTTCCTTGAAGTTGGCGATTACCCAGACATCCTCCAAATTTACCAGGGCGAGCAGCGGCTGGCCTGGTTGGATGACCTCGCCCGGTTCCACAGTCTTCTTGCTGACAATGCCGGTCTCGGGGGCGCGGATGACGGTGTATTGCAGGTTGAGTTCAGCCTGCTGCAACGTCGCTTTTAGGCGGGCCACATTGGCCTCCGCGGAGCCCGCCTTGGCGCGGGTGATGGCCACCTGCTGGGGCGCGCTTTCCGCCGCCTGCACCATGGCCTGCGCTTGCGCCACGCGGCTCTGGGCGTTGGCCACGGCGGCGCGAGCGGCATCCACTGTGGCGGCCGCCCCCTGTTGCTGAGTGACGGCATTATCGTAGCGCTGCTGTGGGATTTCCTCCTTCTTCACCAACTGGGCGAAACGCCGCACGTCGTCGGAAGCCAGCTTGTACTGCGCTTCCGCCTCTCGCAACCGGGCTTCGCTGGCGCTCACCTCCTGGCTCGCCGCCTGCAGGCTGGCTTGGGCATTCCGCAGTGTGCTGGATGTGGTGGTGTGCGTGAGCGGGACACCGGTGCGCGCCGCCTGCAGCGTGGCCATGGCATCCTGCAGTTCCGCCCGGGCGCGGTCCACCGCCACTTGGTAGTCTGTAGGATCCAGTTGCATCAGCACCGTGCCCGCTTCCACGTATTGGTTGTCGTCTACGTTGACCTTCTCTACAGTTCCGCCCACGCGCGCGCTGATGGGCACAATATGGCCGTCAATCTCCGCGTCATCGGTGGATTCTCGCGCGGCGTAATAGCTCCATACCGCGTACCCCACAAAGCCAAGAATAATGAGGATGGCGAGCACCACCCACTTAGCGCGCGGGTGAGCACGAAAATAGCCCTGGGTGCGGCCTCCGCGCGCGGGCGCGCCGGCTTCCTCTGGCCAGGGCTCCCGTGGCGCCGGTTCAGTTTCCATGGGCGGCTTGGTCTTAGTTTGCTGATCGGCCACTGACTTTCCTCCCAAGAACTGCTTCGATGCCTCTTCCGCCACGCCCAGCGCGCGGGCCAGCGAAAGCTTGGCCAGGTTATGCGCGAACAGGGCGGAAATGTAGTTTTCGTTAGCCGCCGCCAGCGCCTCCTGGGCCTGCACTACTTCGATGGTGTCGGTGACGCCGGCGGCAAAGCGGTCACGCGCCTGGCCCAGTTGCTGAGTCGCCAGATCCACGGAGCTCTTGGCCACATTCACCTGGTCGGAGGCGGTATTCAAATCCAGAAAAGCGGTTCGCACCTCGTACTCAATACGCCCGCGCATGTCTTCCAGTTGGGCGCTGCGCTGTTGCAACTGAGCGTCCGCCTGCAATTGGTCCGCGCGTACTTTGCCCCCTTGAAAAACAGGAATGTTCAGTGCAGCGGCGGCGGTGAAGGTGCCGTGCGAACTGGCCGGGCGATTGCCGATATCCCCGTAATCGCCGTTCAACGTCAGCGAGGGCAAGCGCTCATCGTCCGCGGCCTTCTTGGCCATTTCGGCTGCGTGCAGCAGACTTTCCGCGCTGCGATAATCGTCGCGCGAACGGAAAGCCTCATCAATCGCCTGCTGCAATGTGATCGGCGGCGCCGGCGTGAAGGGCATTGTGTTCGTCAAAGTGAAGGCCTGTTCGCCCGGCAACCCGATAGTGCGGGCCAGGGCCAGCTTCTGTTTTTGAAAATCGTTTTGCACGGCCAGCAAACGTTGCTGTTGTGCCTGCATTTCCACCTGGCTGCGCAGCACGTCAATGGTTGCCGCAAGGCCGGCATTTTTCATGTCCACTGTCTGCTGATACACCGCGGTGGCGGTCTGCAGTTGGGCGCGAACCGCATCAATGCGGGCGGCGCTGGCCACAGCCTGCATATAGGAACCGCCTACCACCAGCACCACCGTGTTGCGCGCATCCTGATAGCTGTAGCGCTCCGCCCTGAGCTCGTCCGAGCGGGCCCGCAAACTGTTCAAAGACTTGAAATCCAGAATGCGCTGGGAAACGTAGGCGCGGGCGTCGAAAACCTCAAACGGCCCTACGATCGCCGGAATTCCTGGAATTGGGGGGATACCGAAAGTCGCCAGGTTCACCTGCTCGGCCAGGTAACTAGTGCGGGTGGTAATGTCAGGAAGCAGGCGGCTGCGCGCTGCGAGGCGCGCTCCCTCTGCTTGCCGCTGGCCCTGGTGGGAGAGCAGCAGTCCCAGGTTGTAGCGCAAACCCCGCTGGATGGCGTCCTGTAAAGAAAGAGCCAATACGCCAGGCACGGGTTTTTGCGGCGCGCTGCCTAGAAATGGATTCTGCGCGCTGCTGCCGGTGATAGCTGGTGGAAGCTGGGTCGTGCCCATCACCGGCGAGGAAAACGTGGAGGGAGCGGCGCCGCTCTCCATACTCTCGGTTTGGGCCAGCACCCGAGTGGAAAACACCAGCACGCTGGAGAGGGCAAGCACAACCGCCACCCGATTTGCCCCTTTCCGTTGGCCCGCCGTGGTCGCGGCGCAGCACGGCGCCGGCATCACACTCCCTTTCCGTTCAATGCTCACTCTAGTTTTGCCTCTTCCGTAACAGTGTAGGCCCGGCACAGTGATTTCTGGAATGTTTCCGTTACACTGGCGCTGCCGACCACGCCAAATGCGCGTTTTCGCTTCCAATGGTTACAGGAAACGAACGATTGAGTTTTCCCAGCGCGGCACGTGGTGCAAGGCTGCGCCACGGGCCACCGGCAGCGAACTTTATTCGATGAGCAGATGCGACGCGAAGTCGCACAGATGTACGTGGGCGGTTGCTATTCTTTAGACCCGTACCTTCTTTGACGGGCAGGCACTTGCTTTAACGGACGGGCACTTGCGCCAGGTTGAGGGGCATTCCGCCATCTTATCGTCCGACCTCGCCAAGCCTTGTGGCCTGAGCTTCGCGAAGGGAGCGCTGCCCAAGCCCCGACAAAAAGCGACTTTGTGTTGGCTTTTTCTCTCGGCAATGCAACGGCATCGTGGTTATCTTTTGCCTCGCGCCGTCGGGGCTCCGAAGCGTTGCACAGACGTTTTCGACGACCATGAACAGCTTGCAGTCGCCTGGGGACCAGCGTGACTGAATCAGTCCGGGCCCGTGTTCCGGCTGCTGCTGGGATGAATGCTATAATTTTCCCAGCAAAGAGAATCGTACGTCGGCAAGGGGTGGTGGTCCGGCCCCCGCGAACATATCTGGGCGCATCACGCGACCAACTGCCGATTGTCTCTGCATAGTGTCGGGGAGTGGCTCAGCCTGGTAGAGCACCTGGTTCGGGAC
>DASVBI010000523.1:0-3634 GCA_036375915.1 Terriglobales bacterium
AAATCAGACTTTCTCCGCCGCAAACTCCAGCTCCAGCCCCAGGGGATCGGTGAAGCGGTTGGTCAGGTTGGCCAGGCCCACCAGCAGGTCCAGGTCCACGATCTGTTCATCCGAGAAATACTGCTTCAGCGCCGCGATGTCTGCATCCATGATCTCCCAGGGCGTGCGCGTCAGTTTTTCCGCAAACTCCAGCGCGGCTCTGGTCTGCGCCCCGAACTCCGCGCTCTTTGGGTCTTTCAGCGCCTTCCAGTCCTCTTCCGTCAGCCCGGCTCGCTTCGACGAAGCGAGGTGGTGCTGCAGTCAATAGTGGCAGCGGTTCACCATGGAGACGCGTATGTACACCATCTCGTACAGACGCCGGTCCAGCGACCGGCCCACGTTGGCATAAAAACTAAGAAAGGTTTTTAAGACCTGGGGACGATGCGCCAGCGCCTTCTGGATGCTGCCTGGCTTGCCCTTGAGCGTCTGCTCGTAGATCTCTTTTACTTCCGGGCTCGCGTTCTGCGGCTCGATGAGTGAAATTCTGGCCATGCTCCTCGGGCTCCTCCTGAAATTCCGCCCGTATAATATCAGTCATCGGCCTCTGGTCGCTGCTTGTTGGTCGTTCGTAGCGGCTCGTCCGGCTTTGCTGTTTTGGTTTTCAATCGTCATTCGTCAATTACCAATCGCCAATGGATGGCATTCGCATCATCGGCGCCGGTCTGGCGGGTTCAGAAGCGGCCTGGCAGCTCGCCCGCCGCGGCCTTGAGGTCGAGCTCTGCGAAATGCGGCCGGTCCTCTCCACTCCCGCCCATCAGACCGCCGCTTTCGCCGAGTTGGTCTGCTCCAACTCCCTCAAGTCAGACACGGAGAACACCGCGCCCTGGCTGCTGAAAGAGGAAATGCGCCGCGCCGGCTCGCTGCTGATGGAGATCGCCCGCCGATGCGCCGTGCCCGCCGGCCACGCCCTGGCCGTGGACCGCAACGCCTTTTCTGCCGCCGTCACCGAGGCCATTTCCCGCCAGCCCCTCATCCGCCTGCGCCGCGAAGAGGTCACCCGCATTGACGAGAACCGCGGCATCACCATCATTGCCTCCGGTCCGCTCACCTCTGACGCCCTCTCCCGCGATATTGCCCGCCTCACCGGCGGCACGCACCTCTACTTCTATGATTCCATCAGTCCCATCGTCGAGGCCGGCTCCATTGACATGACCCGCGTCTACAAGGCCGCTCGTTACGATAAGGGAACAGCCGACTACATCAACTGCCCCATGACCGCGGAGGAATACGCTCGCTTTTACGACGCCCTCCTGGCGGCCGAGTCCGTCGAGGCCCGCGATTGGGAGCGGCTGAATTATTTTGAAGCTTGCCTCCCCATTGAAGAAATCGCCCGCCGCGGCCGCGACACCCTGCGCTTCGGTCCCATGAAGCCCGTTGGCCTGCGCCATCCCCGCACCGGCCGGCAGCCCTATGCCGTGGTGCAATTGCGCCAGGAGAACCTGCGCGCCGATTCCTACAACCTCGTGGGTTTCCAGAACCACTTGAAATTCGGCGAGCAGGCGCGCGTGCTGCGCCTCATCCCCGGCTTGGAAAACGCGCGCTTCCTGCGCTACGGCCAGATCCACCGCAACACTTACATCAACGCGCCCACCTTGCTGGATGAATGCCTGCGGCTCAAGGCGCATCCCAGCATCTTTTTTGCCGGGCAGATTTGCGGAGTGGAGGGCTACGTGGAATCCATCGCCGCCGGGCTCATGGCCGGCATGCATGCGGCCGTGGTGGCCGCGGGTCTGGAACCGGTGCCTGCGCCCCGTGCCACGGCCATGGGCTCGCTGGTCTATTACGTTACCCACGCCGCCGCCAAAAACTTCCAGCCCGCCAACATCACCTTTGATCTGCTTCCGCCCCTGGACCACCACGTGCGCGACCGCGCCCAGCGCCATCGCCTGCAGTGCGAGCGCGCCCTCGGCGAGTTCAACGCCTGGCTCGCTGCCCCCCAGTTCGCCCCAAGCGCACTCGCCTTCACCAGGATCAGCTAGGAAGACCCAGAAAACTCCTGTGGCGCGGGCGCCCCCGCCCGCGGCTGCCTTCAGGCGTGGAAGCGCCAGGCTTTAGCCCCGCGAACGGAAAACCCTGCCTTCACTTCTCCCCTAAATACTTATCGAACCACGCCACCGTGCGCCGCAGAATGTCCAACTGGTGCTCGGGACGCGCAATGAAATGTCCCTCCCCCGCATACACCACAAATTCCGTGGGCACGCCCAGCGTCTTCAGCGCGTGCCAGAACTCCCGCGATTGCGGCGCCGGGCACTCGCCGTCTCGCTCACCCACCACCACCAGCGTCGGCGTCTTTACATTTTTTATGAATGTCATGGGTGCGCTGCGCGCGTACACTTGCGGGTCGTCGTACACCGTCGCCCCGAAGTAGGCCATCATCCAGCGGTCAATGTCATTTTCCCCGTAGTAGCTGAGCCAGTCTGAAAGCCCGGCGCCTGAAACCGCCGCATGGAAGCGGTTGCTCTGCGTTACCGCCCACATGGTCATGTAGCCGCCGTAGCTCCAGCCCGTTATCCCCACGCGCTGGTTATCCACCGGAAACTCCTTCACCACACGGTCCACTCCCGCCACAATGTCCCGAAAGTCGCCATACCCGAAATCCTTCACGTTGCCCCGCGTGAACGCCTCCCCCTGTCCGTAGCTCCCCCGCGGGTTGGGATAGAGCACGAAATATCCCATGCTGGACAGCAGCGAAGTGTTGAAGAAGGGTTCCGGCCAGCGCGGTATGTGCGCCCACGCCGGCCCGCCGTGTACGTCCACCACCAGCCCGTAACGGTGGCTGGCGTCGTAGTTCGCCGGATACATCAGCCAGCCCTGAACCCGCATGCCGCCATTCGTCCAGTGAATGTCCTGCACCTTGCCCCAGCTGGCATGCAGGTCCTGATTGCCCTGCGTGATCTGCTTCCACGCTCCCACCGGTCCGGCCCAGACCTCTGGCGGTTGCGTATACGACTGCCGGATCACCGCCGACTCCTTCTGGTCCTTCGAAAGCGAAAGCGAGAGCTCCCCCCACCCGTCCGCCCCGATCGTTTCCGCCCCCCTCCACAGCGTTGTCACCTTGTCGCTGGCCAAATCCAGGGTGGCCACTGCCACCGACCCGTCCACATTTTCCGAAAACAAAATGCGTTGCGGCGAAGACCATGCCAGCCAGTTGGGCGAAGCCTTGATGCCTGGGGTGACGTCACGCGCCGGCCCGCCGCTTGTCGCCACCGTGTAGATGTCCCCTCCCGTCGCCCCTTCGTCGCTCATGATCCCGGCAATGAAGGCGATGTTCTTTCCGTCCGGCGAATAGCGTGGCTGCGCCATCTGCTGCGGCGGCTTGTATACTTCCTTCATCTGCCCGCTCATCCCCAGCGTATATAGACGCGCGATGTACCAGTTGTCGTCTCCGGCCCCATGCGCTGCCGTGACCGCGAATTCTTTGCTGTCCGGCCGCCAGTCATATTCGTAAACGTTCATGTCGGCGGGCGAGACTTGCCGCATCTTTCCGGTATCTGCCTCCACCGCAGCCAGCCGTTGCTCGTAAACCTTGCTGTCAACCACCCCGGTTTCCGGCGTCATCGGCATTACCGGACCCGCCGCCCGCGGCGCGTTTTCC
>DASVBI010000548.1:0-4351 GCA_036375915.1 Terriglobales bacterium
CCATTCCGCGGAATCCATTCACCTGACCGTGGAGGCCTTCCGGCGAGCGTTTTTCGACCGTGCTGAGTTTCTGGGCGACCCCGATTTCGCCAACATTCCCGTCGCCCAACTGGTGGACAAAAAATACGGCGAGGCCTGGCGGACCTCGCTCGATCCGCACCACGCCAGCGACAGCCGCCAATTGAAACGGCCGGCGGAATTCACCGAACTGGAGCGCTACGCCGCACAGCACCCGCTGCCCCTCGCGCTGCGCGAACCGCAGCACACTACTCATTATTCAGTGGTGGACAGCGAGGGCAACGCGGTTTCGGTCACCACCACTTTGAACGACAGTTTCGGCTCTCGTGTGACCGTGCCCGGCCTGGGTTTCCTGCTCAACGACGAGATGGACGACTTCACCTCCAAGCCCGGCGCGCCCAACCTGTACGGCCTGATTCAGAGCCCTAACAACGCCATCGGGCCGGAAAAACGGCCGCTTTCCGCCATGACGCCCACCACCGTGCTCAAAGACGGCAAGCTGTTTCTGGTGCTGGGTTCGCCCGGCGGCCCGCTTATCATCACTACTGTGGCCAATATCCTGATGGGCGTGGTGGATTACGGCATGAACATCCAGGAAGCGGTGGATGCGCCCCGCTTCCATCATCAGTGGATGCCCGACACGGTGTACCTGGAGAAAGGCTTCTCGCCTGACACCCTCAAGCTGCTGCAGGGCATGGGACACAAAATCGCGGTAGAAGGTTATTGGAGCGACGGCGAGTGCATCGAGGTTGATCCGCTAAGCGGCCAGCGCCTGGGCGCCACCGACGAGCGCAACGTCAGCGGCAAGGCAATCGGCTACTAGGATTGACGGTTGACGATTTTCGATTGACGATTGAGAAGTGGGCGCCGCGAGCTTTCAATCGTCAATCAACAATCGTCAACCTACTCGGCGTCTCGGCGGTAGATCTTGGGTTTGGACAGGAACCAGATGCAAAACGCGATTTCCACTTACGTGTACGTGAAGCAGCGACTGCATCCCGGCCTGCTGGACGGGCTGGCGCGCGGCGGAGCCCAGGCCATCGAGATTTTTGCCGCCCGCCCGCACCTGGACTATGCCAACCGCAAGCAGCACGTGCGCGAAATTGCAGATTGGTTCCGCGCCTCGGGCGTGCCCCTCAACTCGGTGCACTCGCCCATGTACGCGGACTACGAATTCGGACGCACCGGCGCGCTGCCGGTGAATATCGCCGACACCGACCGCGGGCGGCGCGTGGAAGCCATGGACGAGATCAAGCGCGCCCTGGAAATCGCCGAGCAGATTCCCTTCCACTTCCTGGTGCAGCACATGGGCACCGGTAACGAGGAGTTTGATGACCGCAAGTTCGAGGCGGCCATGACCTCGGTCGAGCACCTGCGCGCCTTTGCCAAGCCCCTGGGCGTACGCCTGCTCCTGGAAAATATTCCCAACGAGCTTTCCACGCCCGACAAGCTGGTGGAATTCATCCACGCCTCCCATTTCGACGATGTGGGCGTGTGCTTCGACCTGGGACATGCGCATTTGACCGGCGGCGTGAGCCAGGCGTTTGAGATTTTGAAGCCTTACATCCGCTCCACCCATGTGCACGACAACGCCGGCGACCGCGACTCGCACCTGTGGCCGGGCGAGGGCGGCATCAACTGGAAACAGGCCATGGAGTTGTTGCGCTCCGTCCCCCACGTCCCGCCCCTGCTGCTCGAAATCGAGGGTGATGAGAAGACGGACGTGGCGGGCAAGATGGGCGAGACGTTCCGGCGCCTGGGAGAGAGCTGAGCTGGCTGACTAGCTGCCTGGCTGACTCGTTCAATATGAGGAGTGGGAGTTTCCACAGCTAGTAAGCTAGTAAGCCAGTCAGCTATTCAGCCTCTGCGTCTCGGCGGTGAAAAATAAAATGGAAGGCCCTGTCACAACGATCGCTGAAGTCGGCGCTCACGAAGGCCAGGCGGTCACCATCCGCGGCTGGCTCTATAACCTGCGCGAGAGCGGCAAGCTGCTGTTTCCCATCTTCCGCGACGGCACCGGCACCATCCAGGGAGTGGTGGCGAAGAACGCGGTTGCGCCCGAAGTTTTTGCCGCCGTCAAAGGCCTGACCCAGGAGTCGAGCGTGATTGTCGGGGGCAAGGTTCGCGCCGATAAGCGCGCCCCCGGCGGCTACGAGCTCGACGTCGCCAACCTGCAGGTGGTGCAGCGCGTGCCCGACAGCGACCCTTACCCCATTACCCCGAAAGAGCACGGCGTGGATTTCCTCATGGAACACCGCCACCTGTGGGTGCGCTCGCCGCGCCAGGCGGCCATTCTGCGGGTGCGGGCGGAAATCATCAAGGCGGCGCGCGATTACTTTGATGACCGCGGCTTTGTGCTCACCGATCCGCCCATTCTTACGCCCGCGGCCTGCGAAGGCACCACTACGCTTTTTCCGGTGGAATACTTCGACGAGCAGGCCTATCTGACCCAGTCGGGCCAGCTCTACATTGAAGCCACGGCCATGGCCCTGGGCAAGGTGTATTCCTTCGGGCCGACCTTCCGGGCGGAGAAGTCCAAAACTCGGCGCCACCTTACTGAATTCTGGATGGTCGAACCGGAGGTCGCCTACGCCACGCTGGACGACATCATGGAGCTGGCCGAGGGTCTCATCAGCGCCATCGTGCAACGCTGCCTGGAGCGCCGGCGCCGCGAACTTGAGACCATCGGCCGCGACGTCAGCAAGCTGGAGAAGGTTGCGCCGCCTTTTCCCCGCATTACTTACGACGAGGCGGTGCAGCGCCTGCAGGAGGGATTCGCCAAGGGCGAACTGGAGAACAAGTTTGAGTATGGCGGCGACCTGGGCGCGCCCGACGAGACTTACCTGGCATCGCAGTTCGACAAGCCGGTCATGGTGCACCGCTACCCCGCCAAGGTCAAGGCGTTCTACATGGAACCCGACCCGCAGCGGCCTGACCTGGCGCTGTGCGTGGATGTGCTCGCGCCCGAAGGTTACGGAGAAATCATCGGCGGCTCGCAGCGCATCGGCTCCTATGAGCAACTGCGGCAGCGCATTCACGAGCACGGCCTGCCCGAGGAGGCCTTCAAGTGGTATCTCGACTTGCGCAAATACGGCGGCGTGCCGCATAGCGGCTTCGGCATGGGCATTGAGCGCGCAGTGGCGTGGATTTGCGGGCTGGAGCACGTAAGGGAAACGATTCCGTTCCCCCGCATGCTCTACCGCATGTACCCATGAGATTGACGATTGAAAAGCGGATGCGGTGGGTCTTCAATCCGCCAATTCATAACGTAAATGGAAAAATAATTAATGCTCGAAGTCGGCAACTAAGCGCACCGGGGTTCAATCGTCAATCTTCAATCGAAAATCGTCAATTGACACTATGAACGATACTCCCAAGCAGGAACGTCCCACAGTTCTGAAAGCTGTGCTCCCCTTCATCGTGCCCAGAAAAATCCGGGTCATCGGCGTCCCCCTCGACCTGGGGCAGTCGCGCCGCGGCGTGGACATGGGCCCCTCGGCGGTCCGCGTTGCCGGTCTGGAAGCCCGTCTGGAAGCCCTGGGCCATGTGGTGGAGGACGCCGGCAATATCAGCGTGGCCATTGCCGAGCAGAAAAAAGAAGGCGACCCCCACGCCAAGTACCTGAAGGAAATCACCGCCACCTGCACCAAGCATGCCGAACTGGTGCTCAAGACGCTGGAAGCGGGCAAGGTGCCGGTGGTGCTGGGCGGCGATCATTCCGTGGCCGCGGGCACGGTGGCCGGCGTGGCCGAGTTCTACCGACGCCAGGAGCAGAAGATCGGGCTGGTGTGGATTGACGCCCACAGCGACATCAATACGCCCGCCACTTCGCCCAGCGGCAACGTCCACGGCATGCCCCTGGCCGCCATCATGGGACTGGGGCCGCCGGAACTGTCCAATATTTGCGGCTTTTCCCCCAAGGTGCTGCCGGAAAACTGCGTCATCGTGGGCGTGCGCGACATTGACGGTTTCGAAAAGGAAAATATTCGCAAGGCCGGCGTGGAGGTCTTCACCATGCGCGACATTGACGAGCGCGGCATGCGCGTGGTCATGGAGGAAGCCCTGCGCATGGCCGGACGCGGCACCGCCGGCTACCACATTTCCCTCGATATGGACTGGATTGACCCCGAGGACGCGCCCGGCGTGGGCACTCCCGTACGCGGCGGCGCCACTTACCGCGAAAGCCACCTGGCCATGGAAATTATCGCCGACCACGCCCGCATGCTGAGTTTCGAGATTGTCGAGGTGAATCCGGTCATTGACGAGCACAACCGGACGGCGGATCTGGCCGTGGAATTGACCCTCTCCGCCTTCGGCAAGAAAATTCTTTAAT
>DASVBI010000627.1:0-6005 GCA_036375915.1 Terriglobales bacterium
CAGCGGTGGGACCCCGCTGCAGGAGAGCGGCGGCTCGACTGGCTTCAAACAAGCTGTCCGCCGCCATCAGAATCGCGATCAGCGCCAGCAGAAAAATGGCATCAGCGGAATGGCCCTTTCCGTACCTTGCCGGAACCGAGTATCGTGCCGGCCGGAACACCAGCCGGCGGGTGGCCGCAACCACCATGCAAAAGAAGACAACGGTAGATGCGTAGTCCGCGACGAGGCCGTATACGTGACCAGCCTTGCCTGAAAGCCCGGGCATCACAAAGCTGTCGGACACACCCAGAGCAAGCACCGAAAACGCTCGGGTCGCGAGAATAATGAAGCCCGCAAAAATCAACAGGTGAATCGTCCCTGCCAAGCGGTAACGCGGGTGTTTCCACTGCCCCAGCCAGAATTGCAACACTCTGCCCAACCGCCTGAGCGGCTGGTCAAGACGGAAATCCCGTTCACCGCGAAACAGCGGCTGGAGCCGCCTGGCCACAATGTAGGAAAAACACGCCGTGCCCAGCAGATATATGATGAGGAACAGCAGTCGTCCCTGGATCAGCCAGTAGGTCGCGTGTGCGGGCGATTGGATGGCCTCTACCACGGTATGCGTTATCTCTTACTTTCAGCTGCGGGTTGGAACTGCAACTAAGGTTTTGGAAAGGAGCGTTTCTCAAATCCTGTGTGCCAATGAGACGTCCCTTCCCGCAATAGAGCTGGGTGCCTGGCAGCCCGCGGGGGCGGATATTCAGAGTGCCGGCGAGTTTCGCGAGACTCTGTAGCCACCTTTTTGTCTAACGGCAAAACCTCTCGGATGCTGGGGTACGTCTTGACAAGCGGCCTGGGAATCGCCCGAGCAATCTGATCTGCTTTTCTGCCGTTGTGCCGATTATCCGGTCGTGCACGCGTGGGGTCTGTGAGGTGGGACTTCGTTCTCTGTGAGGCGCATCACAGCAAGAAGGTGCATGAGCTTGCTGAGCAAAAGATAGCGTTTGATTTCAGTATGACGCACTGCTGTGGCAACAGGAACGCCGCTCAGTTCGCGAAAGAAAATCGGGTCTCCAGTTTCATCAGCTTGAGGACCTTGTACACCTCAATACTGGCCCCGCGCAACACTACGTTTACCGCTTTGTCCTCGGCTCGAGCCGCTAATTCTTCCAGGGCCCGAAGCCCCGGGGCATCGATCCGTTTTACCGCGGAGAGATCCAGCATCATTTTGGGACCGGCGCCGTCCAGCTTGTCACGCGCCTCCTCCAACGCTCGGACCACGCGTTCTCCGTCAATCTTGAACTGCACCGCAATCGTTGCCATACCCGTCAACCCCTCTCATGCAGCCTGTTGTACGGCGCTGCTCCCCGGTGCCATCCCTCGCCCGCGATAAGCGCTCCAGAATAACTCCTCCAATTCGCTCATGAGCGGCATGCGGGGATTCGATAGCCAGGAAGGATCATCAAAAGCGATTTTGACCAGATCAGGCAGAGCCTGCTCAAATTGTTCCTTGGAAATATCCAGGGCGGCAATGGAGCGCGGCATCGCCAGTTGGTCCAGCAACTGCTCGGTTGCGGCCGCAAGACCGTTCACCTTTTCCTCGATGGTGCGTCCGCCTAAGCCCAGCAACTCCGCTATGGTGGCATATTTCTTGTGTGCGACGTAGGCTCGCTGGTTAGGCGAGGGCCTGAATTTTGTGGGCACCGAAGCGTTATACCGGATGACATGCGGCAACATCAGCGCGTTCGCCCGGCCGTGGGCCACCCCGAAGCGCGCGCCGAAAGCATGTGCCAACGCGTGATTCACCCCGACTCCGGCGTTGGCAAACGCCATGGCCGCAATGCAGGCGGCGTTATGCATCATGCTGCGCGCTTCTTCCTCCTCTGGGCGCTGATAAGCGGTCGGCAAATACTTGAACACCATCCGGATTGCCTGCATGGCATTGCAGTCGCTATAGCATGAGGCGTAAGTTGAGACCGCCGCTTCCAGGGCGTGGGTCAGGCAATCCACGCCGGTATCAGCGGTAAGCCCTTTGGGCATGGACATGACGAACTGCGGATCAATGATGGCCACATCAGGACTCAGAGAATAATCGGCCAGCGTCACCTTGCGCCCCTGCTTTTTGTCAAAGAGGACGGCAAACGGTGTGACCTCGCTTCCCGTGCCGCTGGTAGTGGAAATGGCAATCAGCCGGCTCTGGTTTATCTTCTCTGTTGGATACTGAACCGCTCGTTTGCGAATATCCAGAAATGGCGCCGCCAGTTCCTCCAGGTCGGCGTCCGGCGACTCGTACTTCAATTTCATGATCTTGGCCGCATCAATCATGGAGCCGCCCCCCAGGGCGATGATCTGGTCCGCTTTGTACAGATTGAGCGCTTCCACCCCCTGCAGAATAGCTTTCAATTCCGGCTCAGCATCGGGAATTACGCAGACATGTACCGAGGCTTCCGGCGGCAGATATCGCCGCACAATGTCGGCATGGCCGATCTGCTCCAATCCGGGGTTGGTAATGATCACCGTGGAGCGTGTTGGAAACTGGCGCACATTCTCCACCGCATTGAAGTTGAAATAGATCTGATTGGGCACGCGGAACCACATCGGCGCGGGCGTTCTCCGCGCCATGCGCTTGATGTTCAGGTAGTGGTAAATATTCACATTATCGGTGGTGCTGTTGCCGCCGGCGGTGCCGCACCCAAAGGAGAAAGTCGGCACCATATCGTTGTAAACCCCGCCCAGCGCTCCGATCGAGCCCGGCGCATTGACGATGATGCGCCCCGCATTGATCACCTGGCTGAACTTCTGGATGGCATCATTGTTCCGCGAAAAGATAACCGCCGTGTGTCCCAGTCCGCCCGCGTGATTGACGTCTACGCATACTCTTAAAGCCTCATCGGTGGACCTGGCTCGGTAAACCGAAAGCACGGGACAGAGCTTCTCCACCGACAGAGGATGCTCCCGCCCTACGCCTTGAATCGGCGCAATCAGGAGCTTGGTGGCGGGCTTCACCGTAAGGCCAGCCACCCGGGCAATATCCGTGGCCTTTTGCCCGATGGCAATCGCTTGCATGCACCCGGTTTGGCGATCAACTAAAGCACGCTCCAAAATTGCCGCTTCTTTTTCGCTGCAGATGTGCGCCCCAAGTTCAGCAAACTTGTTCAGGGCGGAATCGTAGATCTCGTCGTCAATTACCACCGTCTGCTCGGAAGCGCAAATAGTGCCATTGTCAAAGGTTTTTGACACGATGATGTCCACCACCGCCATACTCAAGTCGGCGGACTTCTCCAGATACACGGGCGTGTTCCCGGGCCCCACTCCCAGGGCAGGTTTACCGGAACTGTAGGCGGCCTTCACCGCGCCCTGACCGCCGGTGGCGTCAATCATAGCCACCTCCTTGTGCCGCATAAGGTAGGCATTGTCCTCCAGCGTGTGCGATTCCAGGCACGTGAACACCCCTTCGGGTGCGCCGTGCTTCACCGCTGTCTCATACATGATTCGAACCGCTTCCGAGGAACAGCGCCAGGCATTGGGATGGGGACTGAAGATAACTGCGTTCCGGGTCTTGATGGCCATGAGGCATTTGAACAGTACGGTCGAGGTGGGGTTGGTGATCGGTATCAGCGAGAAGATAACTCCGATCGGTTCGGCCACCTCCACCAGCCCGCGCTCCGGAAATTCGCGGATCGTGCCCACGGTGGGCTTGTCCTTGATGTAGTTGTAGACAAATTCCGTGGCCACCATGTTTTTGATGACCTTGTCTTCAAGAACCCCGATCCTGGTCTCTTCCATCGCCAGCCGCGCCAGATGCTGCGCTTGTTCCAGCCCTGCCAGCACCATGGCCTTAACAATGCCGTCAACGTCCTGCTGCGTGAATTGCGAGAAAACGGCTGCCGCGGTTTTGGCTTGCCTTATCAGCCCATCCAGATATGCCATCCGTTCCTCGGTTGGATTTGATGGGTTCTTTGTCATACCTTAGCCTCCAGTGCTGGTGCCATACCGATGCCGGACGGGCTGAGATGGCGTGCGAGCGAGGAACGGACGCCAGTGGAGAAGAGGAGAAAGATCTTCTTCGGAGCCCCCGGACAGGATTGAGGACCGGTCGTAGTATCCACCCCGCGGAGCACGGTGACAGTGAGCCTGGTCACTACAAAATGTGAGATCCGCCTTGGTTCTGGTTCGTCGAGTGCGACTGGACGGTTGTGCGTGACCCGCATCACATCTTTTTAGCGGCGCAGCGATAGCCTGTTGTTGGGAAGTGCGGACGCTGCAACTTCCCTGGCAACGGAGGCGTGCAACCGG
The DNA here is from genome assembly GCA_036375915.1 of Terriglobales bacterium. GTDB lineage: Bacteria > Acidobacteriota > Terriglobia > Terriglobales > Acidobacteriaceae > JAICWP01. The sequence continues at coordinate 4,276 of DASVBI010000627.1, forward strand.
CGCAGTGAGGTCTCACCATGAATCTAGCCACTTTCTTGAAGCCCAATGCGGGTTATGGTCGAAAGCTTCTTCGTTCCGCGCTGGAAGGAGCGCATTCCGGTGAGGAGGCCTACCTGCACGGCAAGCCCTTTACCATCTTTGTTGACGAATCGGCGCGGAACGCGTTGAAGCCCGCCGTGCTGGCTGCCTGCATTGGTCTGCTGGGTGGATATTCGGGATACCGGCACAGGTCACCGGGCAGGGCCATGGCCTACGGCGTACTGGGTGGAACCATCGGCTTCAGTGTCGGACTGGCCTGGGAAAGCCGTGGTTTGACTGCGAGCATCGCTTCCGCTGCCTGGAAGAAAATAGGCAGGACGCGCGATGAGCACTGGCTGGATAAGAATCCCATTGATTACGCTTGATTGTATCCAGCTCCACATGGATCGCACTCCGGACCAACGTCGTGAACCAAATGGTCAGACCCGTTTGTTTGGAGTCCTGACGAGCGGACCGGTATGGCGGCAGGCAAGCAGCAGTTTGACTTCGACTTTATCGTGATCGGATCCGGCTTCGGCGGCAGTGTCGCAGCTCACCGGCTCACCGAAAAGGGTTACAAAGTCGCCGTGATGGAGATGGGCCGGCGTTGGAGCAAACACACCCTGCCCCGCACGAGTTGGTCCATTCATCGCTGGTTCTGGCGCCCCAGCCTCGGTTTGCGCGGTTTCTTCAATATGCGCCTGTTCCGGCACGCCACTATTTTTCATGGCTGCGCTGTGGGCGGAGGCTCCATCACCTACGCCGGAACCTTGCTCCCTCCGCCCGAAAAAGTATGGACCCTTGGTTCCTGGAAGGGCCTGGCTGATTGGCAGACCGAGATGGCCCGGCATTATGAGACCGCGTCGCGCATGCTGGGCGTGACCCAGAACGCCATTTTCGGACCTGCCGACCACCTGCTCAAGAGGGCCGCCGAAGCAATTGGATGCGGAGCCACCTTCTATCCCACCAGAGTAGGAATCTTCCAACCGGCGGAACCGGAGGCGGGCCGCATCTTTCCCGATCCTTTTTTCGACGGAGAAGGGCCGGAGCGAAATGCATGCGTAGCCTGTGGTGGCTGCATCATGGGTTGCCGTTACGGCGCCAAGAATACGCTCGACCTCAGTTATTTGTATCTCGCCGAAAAACACGGAGCCCAGGTCTTTCCGGAAACCAGAGTTGTGGATGTCAAGCCTCTGGCTGGAAGCAGCGATGGCAGCGCCGGCTATGAAGTGCATACGGTCAGGTCTACTGCCTGGATTCGGCGCCGGCCGCAGCGCTTCACCTGCCGTGGCGTTATCTTCGCAGCCTCATCGCTCGGCACTATGGAGTTGCTTTTCCGTTTGCGGGAAAAAGACTCACTGCCGGCCATCAGCTCTCAGCTTGGCAAGCATGTTCGCACCAATTCCGAATCGCTGATCGGGGCGCGCGTGCCGGGTTGCCGCGAGGACCTGTCGCAGGGTATAGCGATTGGATCCGGCGTCTACATTGATGAAAACACGCACGTTGAAGCGGTCCGCTACCCCAGCGGGTCCGATACGATGAGTTTTCTCACCACGCATCTGACCGATGGAAATCCAGGGCCGTGGAGGATTGCGCTCTGGCTGAAGAACATCTGTGGCGCTGGGCTACGCCACCCCTTCCGCTCCCTGCGCCTGTTTCAGCCCTTCGGCTGGGCGCGGGAATCTGTCATTCTGCTTTGCATGCAGGCGCTC
>DASVBI010000350.1:0-5775 GCA_036375915.1 Terriglobales bacterium
CGTCTGCAGTCAACATCAAGCCGGCGGAGAACCTGGCGGCTGAGCAGCAACAGGAGTTGTCGCGGGGCATTCAGCCCTCCGGCAAGGCCCACTACACTGGCGAGCCCATCTCGGTGAACCTGAAGGATGTGGACCTGAAGGATTTCTTCCGCCTGATTCACGAAATCAGCGGGCTTAACATTGTGCTCGATCCGGAAGTGCACGGCAGCCTCACCATCGTGCTCGACGACGTGCCCTGGGATCAGGCTCTGGACATCGTGCTGAAGAACAACGGGCTTGACCGGCAGCTCGAGGGCAACGTATTGCGCATCGCCACCATTGAAACCCTGCGCAAGGAAGCCGAAGCGCGCCGGGGGCAGATCGAAGCCGAAGCTCTGGCGGTGGATAAAGTCACGGTTACCCGCTATCTCAGCTATGCCCACTCCAAGGACGTGGTGCCTACGCTGAAAAAACTGCTGAGCTCGCGCGGCGACATCATTTCCGATGACCGCACCAACGCCGTTATCATCCAGGATATTCCCAGCGTGATTCCGGCGGTTGACCGCCTGATCACGCAATTGGACCGCAAGACGCAGGAAGTTGAAATTGAAGCTCGTGTCGTAGCGGCGACTCGCAGTTTCGCTCGCGACATCGGTACGCAACTCGGTTTCGGCTGGGGCAATGGCCCGACCGCTGTGGGCGGTGCTAGCTCCGTAGGTACCTCGCCAATTGGAACCTTCGGTCTGAACCCGTTCTACACCGTGGTGGGCGGCGGGACGGGTGCGGCTTCCCCGACCCAGATAGGTTATGTAGGGCCGCCTGCTTACCTCACCATACCCGGTGTGCCTCTGCCAACCGGTAGCACACGGACGGCTACCTTCGCCAGCATCCCTCTGTTCTCCAACATGCCGGTGCCCAGTCCCAGCAGCGGCATCGGGCTTTCGAACCTGGGGGCCAATTACCGTCTGGATTTCGTTCTGACCATGGCGGAGTCGCGCGGCTTGCTGAAAATTCTCTCCCGGCCCCGTGTGGTGACGCAAAACAACATCCAGGCGGTGGTGCGGCAAGGGTTCCGAATCCCGGTGGTCACTCAGGCGCAATTGGGCGGGCCTCCCACGGTCACCTACGTGGACGCGTTCCTGCGCCTGACGGTGACCCCGCAGATCACAGCGGAGAACACCATTTTCCTCAACGTGGACGTGGAGAACACCACGCCCGACTTCAGTCGTCAGGTGCAGGGCAATCCCACCCTGATCACGCAACAGGCGACCACGCAGGTGCTGGTCACTGACGGCGGGACGGTGGTCATTGGCGGCGTCATCCAGACGCAAAACTCGCTCAACGTGCAGCAGGTTCCGGTACTGGGCAACATCCCGGTATTCGGCAATCTGTTTAAGCGGACGACCGTCAGCACCTCCACTCAGGAGCTGATCTTCTTCATTACGCCGAAGATCATGCAAACTTAACGGCGAATCAGCCGGCAACCATCAGGCCCTCGGCAACGAGGGCCTTCTTTTTTGCCCGCAGTCGGTGCCGGAGCGGCGAGCGAATGATGTATCTTGAAGAAGAGGAGAGTATTGATTCCGGAATCCGCCTGCATGGATCATCGAGCCCGCCAAAGACAGCTACTGCAATCTACTGAGGTTTCGAAGGGCGATATTTTTCTGGCCACCCACCTGCCCAACGTGCGCTACCTGTGCGGGTTCAGCGGCAGCAGCGGGGCGCTGGCTCTGGCGCCTTCGGGTTCAGTGTTCTTCACCGATGGGCGCTATAGCGAGCAGGCCCGGGCGGAAGTGAAGGGAGCGCGGGTAGTCGTGGTCCGCAAATCTCCCCTGGCCGCAGCCGCCGAGTGGCTGCGGCAGCGCGCCGGGCGAAAGCGGCTGGTGGCCGGCATCGAGAGCGAGCATCTCACTCTTGCCGCGCGCGCCCTCCTCATGCGCCAGCTCTCCGGCCGCGTGCGCCTGCGCAATACCGCGGGCGTGGTTGAGCGCCTGCGTATGGTGAAAGATGCAGAGGAACTGGAACGCATGCGGAAGGCGGCGAAGTTGGGGGACGCTCTCTTCAAAGTCGCGCTCCCCCTGGTTCGTCCGGGCACGGCGGAAACCACCCTGGCGGCGGAAATGGAGTACGCCGCGCGCCGTGGCGGAGCCGAGGAAATGTCGTTTCCCACCATCGTGGCCGCCGGGCCGCGTTCCGCATTGCCCCACGCCCGCGCTTCTTCCAACCGCGTTCCCCGTCGCGGATTCGTGCTCTTCGACTTCGGTGTTATACTCGCTGGTTATTGTTCGGACATGACCCGCACCGTGTGTGTGGGCCGTCCGACAGCGGAGGAACGCCGCCTTTATCAGGCGGTGCTGGAAGCGCAACTGGCGGCCATCTCCACAATTCGGCCGGGAGTTGCAGTTGGCGAAGTGGACCGGGCAGCCCGAGTGGTGCTGCGCGGCGGCGGCTTGGCGCGCTACTTTACTCATTCCACGGGTCACGGCGTGGGCCTGGAAATCCACGAGCCTCCGCGCGTGGCCGCCGGACAGCAGGAGCGCTTGCAGCCGGGCATGGTGATTACCGTGGAGCCGGGGGTTTACCTGGCCAGGCGGGGCGGAGTCCGCATCGAGGACATGGTAGTTGTGACCCGCTCCGGTTGCGAGGTGCTCACCTCCTCCAGCAAAGAGCTGATCGTGCTGTAGAAGAAGACCGCCCGCTGCTGGCATGGGCGGCAGGGTAACGCAGTTCCTCCACCAAATCATGAATCAGAAAGAGCTCAAGGAACTCATCGAGTTCTTAATCGAGAAAGACGTCACCGAGTTCGAACTGGAGCGTGGCGACGTCAAAGTGCGCATCAAGCGCGGGTCGGCGGAAGCCCCGGGCGGGCGTGACGTGCACTATGTAACGGTGCCGACCCTGCCGCCAGCGGCCGCTGAAACCCCGGCGCATGCTGCGGCTGCACCTTCCGCCCCGGGCGCTCCCGCGTCTTCCGCCGGAGCTGCCAAAGAGGAAGGGCTGCACAGCATCATCTCCCCTATTGTGGGGACCTTTTACGAGGCGCCTTCTCCGGGTTCGCCGCCCTTCGTCAAGCCGGGAGACACGGTCGAAGTGGGCCAGGTGCTGTGCATCATAGAAGCCATGAAGCTGATGAACGAAATCGAATGCGACGTCGCCGGGGAGGTCGTCAAAAGGGTGGTCAACAACGGCCAACCGGTGGAGTATGGCCAGCCCCTGTTTGAAGTTCGCCCACGCAAATAACTGCATTCATAAATGTTCAAGAAGATCCTGATTGCCAATCGCGGTGAAATTGCCCTGCGGGTGATTTGCGCGTGTAAGGAACTGGGCATCAAGGCGGTGGCCATCTACAGCGAGGCCGACCGCCATTCCCTGCACGTGCGTTTCGCCGATGAGGCCATATGCATCGGCCCGCCGCAGCTCGCCCAAAGCTATCTCAACATTCCCGCGGTAATCAGCGCGGCGGAAATCGCCAACGTGGACGCCATCCATCCCGGCTACGGGCTGCTGGCGGAAAACGCCAACTTTGCCGAAGTGTGCGAGACCTGCCGCATCAAGTTCATCGGCCCGCCGCCGGAAATAACCCGCCTGATGGGGGAAAAGGAAAAGGCGCGCGCCGCCATGAAGCAGGCCGGGGTACCCATCCTGCCCGGCTCCGAGGGGGTCATCAGCTCCGAAGGCGAGGCCCAGGAGTGGGGGCGGCAAATCGGCTACCCGGTGATCGTGAAGGCATCCGCAGGCGGCGGCGGGCGCGGCATGCGCATTATTCGCAGCGACGAGGAACTGCCCAACCTGTTCCGCGCCGCCCAGTCGGAGGCGGCCGCCGCTTTCGGCAACGGCGACCTCTACCTGGAGAAATTTCTGGAGCGGCCGCGCCACATTGAGTTCCAGGTGCTGGGAGACTCCTACGGCAAGGTGGTGAGCCTGGGCGAGCGCGAGTGCAGCATCCAGCGCCGCCACCAGAAGCTGCTGGAAGAATCGCCCTCTACCCAGATGACGCCGGAACTGCGCGAGCGCATCGGCTCCATGCTGGGGGCCACGTTGTCGAAAATCGGCTACGTCAACGCGGGCACGGTCGAATTCCTCATGGACGAGGACCGCAGCCTTTACTTCATCGAGATGAACACCCGCATTCAGGTGGAGCACCCGGTCACGGAGATGGTCACCGACGTGGACCTGGTGAAAAGCCAGATTCTGCTGGCGGCAGGCGGGCGCATGGACGAAGTGCTGCAGGGCAAGGTGCTGAGCCGCGGGCATGCCATCGAGTGCCGCATCAACGCCGAGCACCCGGAAAAGTTCACCCCCTCGGCGGGGAAGATCACGGCATTTCATCCTCCCGGCGGCACCGGCGTGCGGGTGGATACCGCCGCCTATGCCGAAGGCGTGATTCCGCCCTATTACGACTCCCTGATTGCCAAGCTGATTGTGCGCGGCAAGGACCGGGCGGAAGCCATCTCCCGCATGGCGCGGGCCCTGGAGATGTTCATCGTCGAGGGCGTTTACACCACCATCCCGCTGCACCGCCGGCTGCTGGCCGATGACGACTTTCGCGCCGGCCGCTTCCATACCAACTTCCTGGGGCACTTCTTGAACGCAGGGAAAAAGGAAGAGGCGAGCAAGTAGTCGGGAGCCGAGCGTGCGCCGATGTTCATCGGCCACCCAGGCGTTGCACAGAATAGAAACACCCCCGTACCTCGGTAACCTTTTTTGTCCACGCCCCGGGGGGCACAATTCCTGTTCTTGAGCCGTTGCCCACCGCAACGCGCAACCAAGACGGACATGATCACTATCGTCATCATCGGAACCGTCACCGCCCTGGCTATGTTCGCTATCCTGCTGAAACTATTTGCGGGTAATCCCCCAGAAACAGAGAACTTGCAGAAAGGCGACATCATCAAGCAACTGCTGGCCTTATCCGAACTCGAAAGCCGCACCGGCAAAAAATCAACGCTGCCTGCCCAGCCTCGAACAGAACAGGTTGGGAACAACACCCGCCCCGCCAAGCCTTCCGGCGATACGAAGCCGATGGAGAAGACTTCGGAGTGCCTTGGCTGCTGAACCAGGGTGCCAGGCCGTGCGTCCCTTCCACCGCTCAGGCGAGCTTCCTATAAACTGAAACCGTTCGGGCCAGGATTCAAGGTCAACGCCTGACTTCCGACGCCTGCTTTTATGCTGCCGCGCCTCTACGCCATCATTGACGCCGCCTTTTTTCCTGACACGCTTGCGCTGCTGGCCTTTGCCGGCGAGCTGCGCGATACCGGGGTCGCCCTTTTCCAATACAGAAACAAGACTGTAAACGCCCGCCAGATGCTGAGCCATGCCCGCGAACTGCGCCGCAAGTTGGAGGATGTGCGCCTGATCATGAATGACCGCGCTGACCTGTGCCTGGCTGCTGGTTTTGACGGCGTGCATGTGGGTCAGGATGACTTGTCGGTGGAGGGCGTGCGGCGGGTAGTTGGGGAAAAGCTCTGGGTGGGCATTTCTACCCATGTACCGGAGCAGGTGGAGGCGGCGGCCGCCACCTCCGCCGATTACGTCGCCGTGGGGCCGGTCTTTACCACTTCGAGCAAGGCCAATCCCGATCCCGTGATCGGGCTGGAAGGGGTGCGAGTAGCGCGAAGCTTGACCCGCAAGCCGCTGGTAGCCATTGGCGGCATTACCCGCGAGAACTGCCGCTCAGTGGTGGAGGCCGGGGCCGACTCGGTGGCGGTTATCTCTGACCTGCTGGGTTCCCCCCGGCAGTCAGCAGAGGAATTTTTGCTCCAGTTGGGGTAAAGTCATGTCACTTCTTCTGGATAG
>DASVBI010000554.1:0-3102 GCA_036375915.1 Terriglobales bacterium
GTTGAACAGCCGCGTCTCCTGCTCCACCCGCCCGCCCGATTCGATCAGCTCCACCTGGCGCTCGATTTCATACTCCAGCGCCTGCTTGATGAAACGGAACGAGTTGACGTTCTTGACCTCGGTCTTGGTGCCGAATTTTTCCTGCCCACGCGGCCGTACGCTGACGTTGGCATCGCAGCGCAAAGACCCCTCTTCCATGTTGCAATCGCTTACCCCGGTGTAAAGAATGATCTCCTTCAGCCGCGTCAGATACTCAAATGCCTCGCCGGGAGTGGCGAGGTCAGGCTCGCTCACGATCTCTATCAGGGGCACGCCGCAGCGATTCAGATCGAGGCAGGTCTTGTCGCTGGAATTGGTGAAGCCCTCGTGCAGGCTTTTGCCCGCGTCCTCTTCCAGGTGAACACGCGTAATGCCGATCCTTTTGCGCCCGCCGTCAGCCGCGACCTCGATATAGCCGTGCTCCGCCAGCGGCTTATCGTACTGCGAAATCTGGTAGCCCTTGGGCAGGTCGGGATAGAAATAGTTCTTGCGCGCGAAGATGGAATGCTCATTGAGGCGGCAGTTCAGCGCCAGCGCCGCCAGCGCCGCGTACTCAACCGCCTTGCGGTTCAGCGCCGGCAGAGCTCCCGGCCATCCCAGGCAGACCGGGCACACGTTCGTGTTGGGGGGATCGCCGAATCGAGTCGAGCACGAACAGAAAATTTTAGTGACGGTCAGCAGCTGGACGTGCACTTCCAGCCCAATTACAGGCTCATAGCGCGCCAACGCCTGCACGCTGCTTTCCGGGGTGGTGACCATGAAAGGAAATTATAGCTGGGTAGCTGGCAGTTAGTAGTTGATGTGCTGCAAACTCCAGCTAGCGCTTTCAGCTGTGCACGTGCGGGCTCTGCCGGTTGGGGCGGGCGCGCGCAGCGGCTTTTTTCACCTGCACTTCGAAACGTATGGGCAGATTCCGCGGCGGATAGCAGGCGCGATCGTCGCAGGCCTGGTAACGCAGCTGACCCCTCACGTTGTACTTTCCCGGCATCACCGTATGCAGGGGGTGCACCGTCACCTTCACCGCGAAGTCGCCGCTGTACACATTCAGCTTTTCATCGGGTGCGAATGCAAAGGTTAAGTTCCGGCCTGCCGGGTAGTCCACCTTGCCGATGGCGATGTCGGTGGGTGCATCCAGCTTGAGAACAGTGGGAATCAGATAGGGGGAATTGGGATGGTTGGAGTTGATGTGGAAGCCCTGCTTCACGCGAAAATCCAATTCCACCAGGCTGGGCTTACCGCGCACGACCGGCGTCACACCCGCGGGCGCCATCTCCACCGACGGCCCGCCGGTTTGCGCCGCGGCCGCTGGGATCAGCGCTGCAAACAATATCGCTGTAATCAGATTTGTCACTGGGTAGCTCTCAGCTGTCAGCTATCAGCTTTCAGCAAACCTTCTGCGACAAAAGGCTGAAAACTGATGGGTGATTCTCTATCTCATTCCAGGTACTGCGTACTGAGTACTAGGTACTGGGTTCTCTACTTCTGCGCTACGCTGCTCCCGCGGCTGAGCGCCTCTTTGATCCAGTCCTCGATGTCACTGCGGCTGCGCAACCCGAACACCCGCGCCACCACCTTACCATCGCGATCAATGTAGAAACTGGTGGGCAAATATTCCAAACCGCCGTACTCGTCGCCCACCGATTCCTTGCCCAGCAACACCGTGTAGTTAACACCCATGTCCTTGGCGAACTTGGCAACGGCGTCCTTGCCGGAGTCGTCCATGGCCACGCCCACCACTTCCAGCCCCTGCGGTCCGTACTGCTTTTGCAGTTCCACGAACCAGGGCATCTCCAGCTTGCAGGGCTCGCACCAGGTGGCCCAGAAATTCAGCAGTACCGCCTTGCCGCGAAAGTCGGCCAGGTGCACGGTCTTGCCCTCCAGCGACTGCAGCGCGAAATCCGGGGCCGCCGTCCCCGGCTTGGGGCCTCCGGCGGTAGTCGTACCCGAGCGCTCGCCCTTGCGCACCAGGTATTGGCCGCCTATCAGCATGACGGCCACCGCCGCTACGACCACCAGAATGACCAGCGAGTTTCGCCGTGCGTGCGCCTCCCACCATCCTGGCTCCGGGTGCTGGTGCGGAGCTACTCCATCCTGCGCCGTGGCGGGACCCTGTTCTTCCGGCTTGATTTTTTCGTGCATCGAATCCGACATTGGTCTATTTCCTTAACGCCTACCGTTCGACGTTCACAGTGAGAACCGGTTCAGAAACGACAGGTAACCGGAAAGAACGGTGAAGCGGTTCATCACCAGCAGCACTCCCAGCGCGATCAGCAGCACCCCGCTGGCCACTTCCACCGTGTGCAGGTGCCGCCGGAAACGTCCATAGAACTTCAGGAAACGTTCCACTCCCAGCGAGGTGAGCAGAAAAGGAACCGCCAGGCCCATGGAATAAATGGCCAGCAGCGCAATTCCCTTGATTACCGAATTCTGCGCCGCCGCCAGCCCCAGGATCACCGCCAGGATCGGTCCCACGCACGGAGTCCAGCCAAAGGCAAAGGCAAAACCGATCACAAACGCTCCCCAAGGGGTGCTTCCGCCCTTTACCTCGTGCAGGCGTTTATCCGCCAGCAGCGCGCGAATCTTCAGCAGACCTGTCAAGTGCAGACCAAAAAGAATAATGACCACGCCGGCGATTTCGGCCAGCAGCGTCTTGTACTGCATCATTAACTGGCCTACTTCCGTGGCCACTGCGCCCAGCGCGATGAATACAATGCTGAAGCCCAAAATGAACATGAGCGAGCTGCGCATCACCTTGGGCATCAGCCCTTTACCGCCGGTGCGCAGTTCCTCTACCCCCACCCCGGAAATCAGCGACACGTATCCCGGCACCAGAGGCAACACGCAGGGCGATAGAAACGAAACCAGCCCCGCCACAAACGCGGCTATGGGTGATACCGAAGACATTGTCAATATTCTATTTGCCCCCGCGCTGCTTGGCTATCGCCCGCGCAACCAGTGTAAGCAGGCCTCCGCCCCCGCGAGGCAGGCGCATCCCGCCTCCCTTTCCTGTAGAGATGCAACCCTGCCCGCCATTGTTACAGTTTTAAGTCATTACGGCTGTTT
>DASVBI010000571.1:0-3521 GCA_036375915.1 Terriglobales bacterium
GCAGCCAGAACTGCCACGTGGCCATGGCCTGGCGCACGGTGTAATCGCAGGTTGTGGCCGCCTTGGCGACCGCGGAGCGTGGTTCCCAGCCGGCCGGGCGCCAGCCCTGTGGCGGATTAGCGTAGAACTGAGCCGCCGCCACCACCAGCACCAGAGAAACAACGCCCAGGCTCCAGAAAGTGGCGGGCACGCCGTAGGCCAGGATTTCGCGGGCTGCAACGGGGCTCATGATGAGAGCGCCGGCGCCGTAGCCGCACACCGCTACTCCGGTCATCAATCCCCGCCGTTCCGGAAACCATTTGACCAGCGTGGCCACCGGGCAGATGTAGCCCATGCCCATGCCCACGCCGGTGAGCACGCCATAAGCGATGTACAGGCCGTCCAGGGAATGATGAGTGGCCGAAACGCCAGCCAGCATATAGCCGACGCCATAAATGAGGCCGGCGACGGTGGCCACTTTCCGCGGACCGACCTTGTCCTGCCACAAGCCGCCAATAATCGTGCCCACGCCAAGAAAGAAGATAGCCAGGGTGAAATTGAGCTGCACCTGGGTTTCCGACCAATGCTCCGCCCGCATGAGGGGAATCTTGAAAACGCTCCAGCCGTAAACGGCGCCCAGGCAGATCTGCATGATGACGGCGGCTACGGCAATGCCCCAGCGGTTAGGGAGGCGGCTCGAGTTCATCGGAGGCGTCCTTCTTAAGAACGGCAGATTTACTTGTGACTAAGGGGCCCAGCCACCACGGCACCGGAACGATCCTGGCTGGCGAGCGCGGCTACAGCGTGCAGGTCTTCCCCTACGACCACTTCGACGCAGGCGTTGTAATCAGGCACGCCGCTGGGATCGAGCCGGCCAGCCGGAATCAGCACGTTGGCTTCCGGCCAATGCGCCTGCAGGGAGCCGGGCTTGATGCGCTCAATCTTGATCCGGCCGCGCAATTGGCCCAGCTGGTTGCGGAGGGTTATGGCATCGCCGTCGCGCAAGCCCAGGCGCTGCGCATCCTCGGCAGACATGAAGATGCGGTCGCGCGTGGCCCCGGTGAGGGGATCCTTTTCCGCCAGCACCATGCTGTTGAACTGCTTGCCGCGGCGGGTGGATAAGAGGAATTGGCCCGGCGGCACTTTCTCCTCGGGCAGGTCCACGGCGCTGAAGTGGCCCTTGCCGTCGGGGGTGAGGAAACGCTCCGTGAGCAAGCGCCGGCCGCCGTACTGGAAGCTGTCGCCTTTTTTGCGCAGGTTGGCGATGCCCTTGTAGGAGGGGCAGACGCGGTCAATTTCTTCGCGAATGTCCTGCGTGTCCTTCCAGGCAAATGCCCTGGCGGCGCGCTCGGGGGCGATTTTGCGCGCCACCAGCACGGGGATCTCCCACTCGTCGCGGGCCTCGCCTGGGCGCGGGCCGGGAATTTCCGGGCTGTAAATGACGCGGCGCTCGGTGCTGGTTTCGGTGCCGCCGCCGCGCTGCTCGTAGCGGGTGCGCGCGGGCAAAAGGATGACCGTGTCCTGCGGGTCCACCAGCATGGTGGGGTTCGGCACGATGTCCTGATGGATGCGCAGCTTGATGCGGCCCAGGGCCTGGTGGACCAGTTCCGGTTCGGGGAGGGTCTGCTTGAAGTTGCCGCCGCTCTGCCACAGGGCATCAATTTCGCCCTGGCCGGCGGCATGCACCATCTGGGAGGCGGTTAGACCTTTCCAGGCGGGCGGCTCGAAGCCCCACATATGGGGATCAGCAAAGCGGCGTGCATTTTCCTCGCTGACAGCCGAACCCATGACGTAAGCGCCGGGCATGCCGCCCATTTCGGCTCCACCCTGCACGCCGCTGTGGCCGCGGATCGGCATCAGCCCGGTGTGCGGGCGCCCCACGTTCCCCTTGGCCAGCTGCAGGTTGACCAGGGCGCGCACATTATCGCTGCCATAGCGGTGCTGGGTAATGCCCATGCTCCACACCACCACCGCGCTGCGCGCCTTGCCGAACGCCTCCGCGAAACGGAGCATATCAGCGCGCGCGAGGCCGGAGCCTCGCTCCAATTCTTCCCAGGAGAGGCTTCGTACTTTGGTTTCCACCTCGTCCCAGCCCAGGGTGCGCGCGGCGATGAACTCGCGGTCCACCCAGCCGTTCTCGATCAGGAACTTCAGAACGCCATAAACAAAGGCAATGTCTCCGCCGGCATGGACGGCGAAGAAATCATCCACCAGACGCGTGCCGAACAGGGCGCTGCGGACCACCGAGGGCACCCAGTAGCGCTCCAGGCCGGGCTCCAGGTAGGGGTTGACCATGAATATTCTGGTGCCCGCTTGCTTGGCGTAATAGAGGTACTTGGTGGTGACGGGCTGGTTGTTGGCGGGGTTGCTGCCCACGAAAACAATCAGGTCGCTTCCGATCCAGTCGCTGTAGGAACAGGTGGTGGCGGCGCAGCCCACGGTGGCATTGAGCGCGGCGGTGCTGGGGGCATGGCAGATGCGGGCGCTGGTGTCCACGTGGTTGGTGCCGAGAAAGCGCGCTACTTTCTGGTGGGCGTAGTAGGCCTCGTTGGTCAGGCCGCGGGAGGTGATGTACCAGGCGATGCGGCGCGGGTCCATGCCGCGCATTTGTTCGGCGGCCGTGGTAATAGCTTCGTCCCAGGATATCCGGTGGAACCCTTTCTCGCCGCGGCGGCGGATCATGGGAACAGCCAGGCGGCCCAGTTTGCGCAGTTGCTTTTCCGACAAGCCGCGCAGTTTCTCTACATCCTCCAGCTGGCGCCAGTCCATGGCGGGCATGGTGTTCAGGCGCAGCAATTGCAAACGCACGGCGCAAAGATGGACGCCCTTCATGGTCCAGTCGCGCATACCCTTGGTGCCGAGGGAACAGCCGTCGCAGCAACCGTTATTCAAAATGCGCCAGGCGTAGCCCAGGTTGTCGCGGTTTTCCCAAAGGGTGGCGGCGATGTCCTTGTAGGCATTGGGATGCTGCTCGGTGACGCCATAGGGAATCAGACTGACCCACTGGCGCTTGTTGCGAATGGCCTCTTCCTTACTCATCCGCGTTCTCCTGACGGCACTGGCTCGATGTGAAGGCTATTCGCAGACCCCAATCCGGATGCAGCTGTCCGACGGCGCTGGATGCCGGGCCAGCCGCTCGAGTGAGGCAAACGATATCTCGTAATAGCTTTGTTTGCAACCCGCAGCCGCCGCGAATGGCGCCGGATCCCGCTTGCATCGAGCGCGGTCTGGAGTTATCGTTTGCGGCGAAATTCAGGCAGCCGACATGTCTCTTGAAATGGGCACACGCAACGTGGCCGGCGGCAGTGTTCTGTTGTGCAGCGGCCGAATCGTACTGGGCGATGAGTCGGCCAGGCTTCGGCATGTGGTGAAGGAAGCACTGGGGGAGTGCAAATACATCGTGCTCGACCTGAGAAATGTTACTCATATAGACAGCACAGGCCTGGGCGTGCTCGCCGGGCTGCATGCCTCCGCGCGCCAGGCAGGAGGCGGGATCAAATTGGCCAACCTGAATCCCCGTCTGCAGGATGTGCTCGGCATTA
>DASVBI010000552.1:0-4027 GCA_036375915.1 Terriglobales bacterium
CAGGTACTCGGGCTGCAAAGCAAACTGGCCGGAGATTTTCGTCCAGCCCTTCTGGTACTGCTGGGAGCAGTGGGTTTTGTGCTGCTGATTGCCTGCACTAACATCGCCAACCTGCAACTGGCGAGGACGGCGGGACGGCAGCAGGAATTGGCGGTGCGCGCTGCCATTGGAGCAGGACGTGGACGATTGATTTGGCAGTTGCTCACTGAGAGCGCCATGCTGGCGGGCGCGGGAGGGATGGCCGGACTGGGAGTAGGTCTGGCCGGTGTTCATATCCTGCGCCGACTGGCGCCGCAGAACATGGCCCGAATCGGTGCCATCACAGTGGATGAATCCGTGCTGGCCTTTACGCTGGTTGTTACTTGCGTGGTCACCGTTCTGTTCGGTCTTCTACCCGCGGTAGGGGCATCCAGACCAAACGTCAACGAGGGGCTGAAGAGCAATGGTTCGCGTATGGCTGGCGCGCGCGGGGGCCGCAAGCTACGCCGGCTTCTTGCCAGCGGCGAACTGGCGCTGGCGCTGGTGTTGCTGGTAGGGTCTGGTCTTCTGCTCCGCAGCTTTATAGCGCTCTCAAATGTTGACCCTGGATTCGATCCGCACGGAGTCTTAACTGCGCGCCTCAATCTTCCTCCGGCAAAGTACTCAACCCCTGCGCTGGAGTGGGAATTTTTACAAAAGTTGATGGAACGTTTGAGGGTGTTGCCGGGTGTGGAATCAGTCGGCGTCACCAATGTGTTGCTGTTGACCGGGTATGCGGGGTCCACGGCGGTAAGGTTTGAAGGCCAGCCCTCGCTGCCGCCGGGAGCGGCGCCCTCGGTGCCAATAGCTGCGGTGAGCCCGGATTATTTCCGGACAGTGCGCGTACCTCTGATCGCCGGCCGCTTCTTCAACATCCATGACGGCACTCACAATGACTATCCCCTCATCGTCAACCGTGCGTTTGCGCGGCGCTTCTTTTTCAGGCAGGAGGCGATTGGCAAGAGGGTGCGGGTGGGAGCGCCCGACTGGCCGTGGCGCACCATCAAGGGAGTGGTTGGAGATGTGAGGCAGGTGGGAATTTCACAGCCGCCAGAGGCGGAAATCTATCGTCCGTACGCAAGCCCAACCGCTGATCCAGTGGCGGCGAATGAAATCTGGGTTCCAGCGACGATCACGATCCGATCGAAGAGCAACTTGCTGGCCCTGACCGCTGGTCTGCGGCAGCAGTTGGCCGGCCTGGACCCCGAGCTGCCAATTTCCGATATTGCGACCATGGATCAACGGCTGGCCAGGGAACTTGCGCCGCCGCGCTTCAACACAATGTTGCTGGGAGTTTTTGCCGGGTTTGCGTTGCTGTTGGCCGTGGTCGGAATCTACGGGGTAGTTGCATACTTTGCCTCCCAGCGCACGCACGAGATCGGAATACGCATGGCCCTTGGAGCCGTTCCTGAGGGCATTGTGCAGTTGCTGATGCGCGAGGCGGTGGTGATTACGCTGTTGGGGCTCACGCTAGGACTAGGAGGCGCGCTGGCAGTCACCCGCTTTATGGCCAGCCTGCTGTTTGAAATCCGGCCCACTGATCCGGTTACCTTCGCGGTGGTTCTGCTGGTCATGACTGGGGTGGCGCTGATCGCATCATATTTTCCGGCCCGGCGGGCAACGAAGGTGGATCCGATGGAAGCGCTCAGATACGAGTGAAGCAGTGGCCGGTGGCCAGCAGATGAAAGAACTCTACCGAAGTAATATACAGCCACGGCGGAGGCGCCGGCACGCAGTTGATAGGCGAACTGCTGGGAATATTCGCCGGTCTGGCACTGATGCTGGCAGCAGCGGGGATCTACGGAGTTGTTTCCTATGGGGTAGCGCAACGCAGCCATGAAATTGGAATTCGCGTGGCGCTGGGTGCCGGCAGACGCGACATTCTCGGACTGGTGCTGGGAGAGGGCGCGAGACTTGCGGGGCTGGGGCTGGGTCTTGGCTTGTTGGGCGCCGCCGCTCTCCACGGGCGCTGGCCAGCGCATTCCTGGGCTTTACTGTGGCGCCGGTGGCCGTGGTGACCATAGCGCTGGCGCTGATCGCGGGCGTTGCACTGGGCGCATGCTACATTCCGGCGCGCCGGGCGGCTCGGGTGGACCCGATCGTGGCGCTGAGATACGAGTAGGCAGTGGCGGTGCGAGTGGCCAGGCTGAGCACTAAGCTCAGAGCAGTAGCATTCAGCCCGCCAGCAGTGTGTCACAGGAGTGATAACAAGCGACAAGGTGGCGGTGTTGTGTCTCGTCTTCCTTTTTTGTCTTGCTCGGGACTGGTGGATGATAGCAAGATCAAGTCGCCCGGAGGCGGGGAGCAGAGATGAGATTTTTGAGGCAGATTTTTTGCGCAAAGCTGGCCGTTGCGATTCTCCTGGTTGGCTGCGCCACACAACTGAAGGCTTCTGCAGCCGGGCCGTCAGAGTCGGAATTGATTGACGGTTACCGCCAGGCTCACAACAGCCGCGACCTGCAAGCGATGTTGAAGCTCTACTGTTGGGACCGGGTCACTCCAGAAATAAGGAAGATGAGCGAAGCGGGCGCCAAAGCCATGTTTGAGGAGAAAATCGTCAGCATAGAAATGACCTCCGAGCATCCCAAGGGGCGCATAAATCAGTACATCAGGAGTGGCGTGACTTACGGTTTGAATCTGACGCCGGTGAAAGAACTGGTCGTGGAAACAAGTGTGCCCAACTCCCCGCCAGCGAGTTCCCCGGCGAGTTCCTATTATCCAGTTGGAATCAAAGACGGCCACTATCGCATAGCGGTGGCGGCGCCGGTTCCCAACGGGGCCGCACCAGCGCCAGAGTTTCCGGCGGTTGCAACCACAACAGCGAGCGGCCATGCGGCCGGGATTCGTAAGGGAGAGCGCGTAGTGGTGCCTGCGC
Source organism: Terriglobales bacterium (assembly GCA_036375915.1). GTDB lineage: Bacteria > Acidobacteriota > Terriglobia > Terriglobales > Acidobacteriaceae > JAICWP01. The sequence goes on from DASVBI010000552.1 coordinate 2,894, forward strand.
AAACGGAAATCACTGTTCGCCTGAAGCAGGTGGTAGGCACGAAATTACTGGCAACGGGAGGAGCCTTTTCAGCGGTTGTCAGCGATCCGGTTCAGGTCAGCGGCGTGACGGTAATTCCGGTGGGCACAATGGCTCGAGGGATAGTTACCAAACCAGGGAAATACAGCCCGGAAATGGCTCTCACCGAGATCACGCTGGATGGAAGGTCTCACCGGGTGAGCACGGTGACCGTCAGTTTTAACGAGCAAATCTCATTCCCCGCAGGCTCAGAGACCAGTTTCCATCTGCTCCTGCCACTGAAATTAGAGCCGTGACTACTTCCGCGGGAAAGAATGCCTGCCACCTTCTATGCGGCTCGTACCGTCCATCCCGCCGGACCATCAAGGCCGGCATCTCAAATTGCGAGACGAGCTTTTCAGGGTGCAGGGATTTACGCCGGCAACAAGAACGGCTAAGCTTTCGGTTCGCCGGTGTAACCGGTGCAAGGAGAGGGGCATGTCCTCCTCCACAGAACGGTGGTTGCTGAAGAAGCTGTATGCCGCCGCCGGCAGGCCGCCAGTAGTAATGGCGCTGCAGGGCGGGCCGGAGGTGGGACCGGCGGAGGCGGCCCCGGTCGCAAAATTGGTCATCCGCGACCGCACCACGCTGGTCCGCATAGCTCTTAATCCGGAACTCGCCTTTGGGGAAGCCTACGCCGAGGGCGGGGTGGAAGTGGAAGGCGATCTGCTCGCGCTGCTGGACGCGGTATACAGCGCCATGTCGCGGCACAAAGGGCGCGCCTGGTATCCGCGGCTGGCTTCGCTGTGCCTGCGCCTCACTCAAGGCAACAGCCGGCGCGGGTCGCGGCACAACATCCATCATCACTACGACATCGGCAATCAGTTTTACCAGCTGTGGCTGGACCGCAATCTGCTTTACACCTGCGCATATTTTCCCGAGCCTGAAGCCACACTGGAAGAGGCCCAGGTGGCCAAGATGGACCACGTGTGCCGCAAAGTGCGGCTGCAGCCCGGGGAGCGGATAGTGGAGGCGGGTTGCGGCTGGGGCAGCCTGGCGCTGCACATGGCGCGGCAGTATGGGGTGAAGGTGAAGGCCTTCAACATCTCGCATGAGCAGATCGTGTATGCGCGCTGG
>DASVBI010000737.1:0-7647 GCA_036375915.1 Terriglobales bacterium
ACATTTTAGGGAAGGCGGCAATCAGCGGGGTGCGGCGGGCCGCGGTCATGGAATCGGCCGCCATGGCCCGCTGCACCACCAGAAAATCGGTGCACCAGTAGCCAAAGGACAACACGAATCCCAGCCCCGCCACCAGCCCGAACCAGTCCACGCCCAGGGGATTAGTCTGGGGGCTGCTCATGCCCATCCAGGAATGGGTAAAGGCGGCAGGCAGCTTTTCCGTCAGCCCGTGCCAGCCGCCCACATTCTTCAGCCCCAGCCAGACCAGGGGAATGAATCCGGCCACGATGAGGAAGAACTGCAACACCTCGTTGTAGATGGCGCTGGTCAGCCCCCCCAGCAAAATATAGATGAGCACGATGATGGCGGACGCGATCACGCTGACGTGAAAAATGCCGCTGCGCGCGATGTGCAACCGGTCGAACACGGGGTCAAGGACGTGCAGCACCTGGATGAGCCGCGCCATGGCGTACATGGAGATGCCCGAGGAAAACACGGTCATGACGGCGAAGGAGATGGCGTTCAGGCCGCGCGTTTTCTCGTCGAAACGCAGGCGCAGGTACTCGGGGACGGAGCGCGCCTTGGAGCCGTAATAAAACGGCATCATGAACAGGCCCACGAAGATCATGGCTGGGATGGCGCCGATCCAGTAAAAATGGCTGGTGGCGATGCCGTACTTGGCCCCCGAAGCGGCCATTCCGATCACTTCCTGCGCCCCCAGGTTGGCGGAGAGGAAGGCCAGGCCGCAGATCCAGGCGGGTATGGAGCGCCCGGCGAGGAAGAAATCCGTGCTGGTCTTGATGTAGCGCTTCAGTACCGCCCCGATGCCCAGCACCGAGGCGAAGTACAGCAGCATGATGGTCCAGTCAATGTAGGTGAGTCCCACGCAGTTCCTCGGCGGCATGGCCGCAAACCGGTCTGCGGTGGTCTTTATCCGGTCCCGGTTAGCGGAGGGGACACCTTACAACCGCGACCGGGTCAGCAGCAAGGGCAAGGAGGGGGAAAGGGCCGAGGAATCGAATTATGGCGACCCAATCCCGAGAGCTGAGTTCGGCCAATGCCGCGGATCGGCGCTTATCCAATGCATCCGGGCCAAGAATTGTTCCCCCCTGGGATTAAGCGGCGGCTACAGCGAGCGCTTGAACAGCGGGATGGCGATAGCCATCATGACTACGCCGAACAGGGTCAGAATGACCAAATCCTGCCAGATCGCCGTAAACCCAGCTTCCTTTAGCAACAATGCCTTGAAACCGTGCACCGCGTAGGTGAAGGGGTCAGCCTTGGCGATGCCCCGCAGCCACCAGGGGAATGCCTCGATGGGATAGATGGAGCCGCTGGGAAAAAACAGCAAAGTGTTGAGGATGCCGAAGGTGGCGCGCGGCACCAGCGGGTCCTCCACCCGCACCATCATCAGGAACATCATGGCGTTGAAGGAAACTGAAGTAAGAATAATGAGCAGCAGCAGCCACAATGCCGTGCGCGGATCGAAAATGCTGCCCACTCCGGCCAGCAGCGAACCAATGAGGGTGATGACGATTCCCGCGGCCACCGCCTTGATGGCGCCCGCCCCATTCAATCCCAGCACCAGTTCGGTCTTGGTGATGGGCGTGACCAGGTAGCCCTCGTGCACCCCCCGGGCTTTGTCGTCAATGTAGAGCATGCCGCCGCCGATCATCACGGAAACGAACATGGCCAGTGTGATGGCGCCCGGCAGCAGGTATTTCATGTACTCGATGTAGGGATAGAGTTCCACGATGTCGAGCACGTTTTTCTGGACAATGCGGGGCTGAACTTCCGGCTCATTCAGCGCGTTAGTCAGTTCAGTGAAGCTCTGCTCCAGGGCCGAACTCATGAAGTTGTCGCTGTTGTCCACCACCAGCGCGATGCGGGGATGATTTTCCTCGTAGACCCGGCGCGAGTACTCCGGGGGAATAATGACCGCGCCTTGCAGCTTGCCGTCGCGCACGTCCTTGACCGCCTGCTTTTCGCTCTGGTAGTAGACGGGCACGAAGGTGCGCACGTTGGCGCGCACCGAATCGAAAGCTTCCCGCACCTTCAGCGACTGGGTGCCGTGGTCCTGGTCCACCACCCCCAGCCTGGCATCCTTGATCTTGCCCCCGAAGGCGTTGCCCAGCACGATGAGCTGGATGAGCGGAAACACCATGGAAACCAGCATCAGGGCCGGCGAGCGAAAGAACTTGCGCAGTTCGCGTTCGATGATGGCAAAAGTTCGGTTCATGGACGCAATCCCGGCCGGTCCGGCATGACAAAGGCGTAGGCCTTCACGGTCTCATCGCGCAGCTGACGGCCCGTGTAGTGGACGAAAACGTCGTCCAGCGTGGTGTTCTGCACCGTCAGGCTGCGCACCTCCACGCCCGACCTCACCGCCAGTTCCACCAGTTCGGTAGTGGTGCGGGAGCCATTGCCGGTCAGCACGCGGAAGGTGTTGCCGCCCTCCGCTTGCACCGAAGTGACCTCGGAAAGCGCTTGCAACTGCTGCTCCCAGTCGGCGGGCGGTGTGGCGAACTGGGCTTCAATCACGTTGCTGCCGGGCACGCTGGCCTTCAGCGCCCTGGGTGTGTCCAGGGCCACCAGCTTGCCGTGGTCCACGATGGCGATGCGGTCGCACAGGCGGTCGGCTTCATCCATGTAATGGGTGGTGATCAGGATGGTGAGCTGCCGGTGTGCCTTGATGTTGCCCAGCATCTCCCACACCGCCACGCGCGACACCGGGTCCAGCCCGGTGGTGGGCTCGTCGAGAAAGAAAATCTTGGGGCTGTGCACCAGGCCGCGCGCGATCTCCAGCCGACGCCGCATTCCGCCGGAAAGCGTCTTGGTCTGCGCCTGCCGCCACTTGGAGAGGTCCACCAGCTCCAGCAGTTCGTTCACGTTCTTTTTGCGTTCCCGGGGAGGAACGTCGTAGAGCTTGGCGTAAATGTTGAGGTTTTCTTCCACCGTCAGGTCCAGGTCGCTGGTCAGCGCCTGGGGGATCACGCCGATGGCGCGCCGCGCCGCGTCCGGTGCCCGGCGCACGTCGTGGCCGGCAATTCGGGCCACGCCGGAAGTAATGGGCAGCAGCGTGGTCATCATGCGGATAAGCGTGGACTTGCCGGCGCCGTTAGGGCCCAGCAGGCCGAAAGTTTCGCCCTCGTCCACGGCGAAGGAAACATCGTCCACGGCGGTGAACTCGCCATATTTTTTGACGATGTGGTCCACCTCGATGGCCTTGGCCACACCGTTGCCGCTGTTTTGTTTGAACTCCGCCATTCCGCTCACTCCGCCGCCGGCTTGCGCGGGGGTTGCGCCGCTTCCTGCTTGCGCTGCTGGTAACCTGCCTGCAGGGCCGCTTGCGGCACCAGCACGTCGGCAGTCATGCCGGGCACGAACAGCTCGTTGGGATTCTCGATGCGCAGCTTCAGCACCACCGTTTTGATGTCGCGCTTGCGCCGGCTCACATCTCGCTGAGTGGCAAAATCGCCCTCCACAGCTTTGAAGAAAACTTTGCCCGGCACCACCTGGCCGCTGGGCATGCGAACGTTGAACACGTCGCCCAGTGCAATGTGGTCGGCATAAGTTTCCGGGACCGCCGCCCGCACCCATGTGTCGCTTAAGTCCACGATGGTGACGATGGGCTGTCCGGGACTGACTACTTCTCCTTCGCGCGCCGCGCGCACCGAAACCGTGCCGCTCACCGGGGCCAGCACGCGCGTATAACCCAGGCGGACTTGCGCCTCGGCTTGCATCGCAGCGGCGTTGGCCATTTCGGCGCGGGTGGCAGCCACTGTTCGCTGCGCCGCCGTAGCCTGGTGGGTGCGAGCGATGGCGGAATTCAAATCCGCCTGCGCCGCCCGCACCTGGTCCTGCAGGGCCTTGACTGCGGCCTGCTGCGCCTTAAGCTGGGCGTCGGCCCGGTCTTTATCCTGCTGCGAGGCCACGCCCGACGCGGCCAGCGCCACAGTGCGGTCGTGGTCGTTCTTGATCTGCTCCAGGTTGGCCTCGGCTTGCGCCAGTTGCGCGCGCGTGGACTCCAGCCTGGCCTCGGCGTTGGCCACATCGCCCGCGGTAGAGCCCTTGGTGGCGGCTTCCGTAGCCAGGGTCTCCGCAACCTTGGAGCGCAGGCTGTTAATGGTGGCAGTAGCGGCTTGCTCCTGCGCCCGCAACTCGTTGGCGTCCAGCAGCGCGATCAGGTCGCCCGCCTTTACCGGCGTGCCCTCGTCCACCAGCAACTTCTCAATGCGCCCCTGGATCTGCGGGCTCACCATCACCTGGTTGGCGTCCACCGTGCCGATCAACTCCAATCCCTGGTTGCGCTCCGTGGTCGCCAGGTAATAAATGAACGCTCCGGCAAAGATCACGCTTAAAAGAATTATGAATCGGTTGCGCTGGCTCACGGCTGCGCTCCCTTCTGGGCCGGTTGTTGATTCTGAAACAGCGCCGCGGAAACAAAATCGAGCACCGCCGCCCGCCGCGCGGCAATGCGCTCCGGCGAGAGCGGGTCGCCTGGCGCCATCATGGCCAGCAGCGGCGCATTGGCAAAATAGGAAACCACGATGGCCACCGTGCTGGGCACAAACTGAATGGGGTCTACGGCGCGAAATTCGCCGGCGGCGATTCCTTCCCGCAGGACCTCGCTGACCTTCAGAAAAATCGGCCGCAAATAGCGTTGCACAATGTGTCGCAGGTGCGGGGAAGCGTTGCGTCCCGCGCTCATCCACTCCCGCTGCGCGATGCGTGGCAGCACCGGGTTGCTGGCGATGTAATCGAAGTGCGCGCCCACGTACGCCAGGTACTTCTCCCGCGGCGGCAGATCGCTGTTCAGCGCCGCCAGCACGCGCTCTGACAGGCCGGAGAAGATGTGCTCCACCACCGCCCCGTAGAGCGCTTCTTTATCTTTGAAGTAGTAGTAGAGCAGGGCTTTGTTGACGCGGGCGGCGCAGGCAATGGCATCAGTGCGGGCGCCGGCCACGCCCTCCTGGGCGAACTCGCGCATGGCCGCCTGGAGGATGGCGGCGCGCGTCTGCTCCGGCTGTCCGCGACTGCCCAGGCGGTGGTTTTTGGCGGTGGTAGCCATGGCTTCGTCGAATTAACTAACTGGTTAGTTATATCACGAAATCACCTGCCCCGGCAAGCCCTCTTCTGCATCGCTAACTTAGCCCGGCCGCGCCTCGCGCCGGGAAATGTTCCCCTGCCCGGGACAACAGCGCTATAGTGTCCCCTCCCATGGGGATCGCAAATCTTCGCTGCTGGGCAGGCAAGGCGGCTTTATTCGGGGCCGCACTTTCGTGCGCTTATCCGCTGTTGGGCGCCCAGCAAGTCACGGTAGCTCAAGCCGACGCGGCCTGGCTTCATGCTCTGGCCCGCCGCGATCGCACAGCGGTTGCAGCCCTGCTGGATCCTGGTTTCATCTGGATTGACTCCCAGGGCAAAAGCCAGGAGCGGGCGATGGTGGTGCAGAATTTCCCGTCACCGGCGAATGCCGGCGAGCGATTGCAAGTTCGGAAATACGGCAATGCCGCGGTGGTGCGCGCTGACCGCGAGCGGATGCACGTCCTGCGCATCTGGGTGCGGCGGCCAGCAGGCTGGCGCGCCCTGCTCTACCAGGAAGTGCTGCAGGTTGCGAAATCAGAAACTCCGGGCCCTGGTTCCAGCGATTGCGAAAATCCCTGCCGCTCCATTCCGTTTACGCCGCAAACTGAAAACGAGAAAGCTGCCATCGCCTCCTGGCAGGGCGTGATGCGCGCCATGGCCAACAACGATGCTGACGCCTACGCGCGGCTCATAGCCGACGAGTTCACGGCTACCGACACGCACCACAGTCGCCCCTTCAGCAAAGCTGACCGCCTCGCCCAGATCCAAAAGCTCAAGCAAACCGGCGCGCACTCCGCGCCGCCACCCCTGGTTTCCGCCCGCATGTTCGACCTGGGCCAAACCGTCCTGATGATTGCCCGCGAACAGCGCCCGAGCGGCAAACCCTACTTCAATACCCGCATGTGGGTGAGCCGCGATGGCCGCTGGCAGATGCTCTTCAGCTTCAATACCAGAATTGAGTAGAGTCTCGCGACCACCGTTTCAGGGCTCGCAGAAGGTTTAAAAAAAAAAGAAAGTGCGCTGCCCACGGTTGAGCGGGGCAGCAGGCTTGAGCAGACGTCAGTGTGATTCCGGCGCCATATAACTGAGGTCGGGACGGTAGTGAAGGAGTTCGGATTCAGTCCGAACATAGGCTTTGCGGATCGCCGTCATGGTAGCGCTGCCCCCCTCGTCGTAAGCTTCTTTCATGATTTCATCCAGTGTTTTGGATGTGGTGCCGGCCATTTCGGCAAGGCTCTTTCGCTCTTGGACCAGCACCATCTCAGGGCCGGATCCGCCGTTGGCAAGTGAGTACCAGTGGTTCGCACCGCGTGGCGTATTGGTCTTGGTGAACGCTTCGTTCACTTGCTTGACGCCATTGGTGAAGTCGGCGACTGCTTCCGGCCTCAGGTGAAAAAAGAGCACGCTCAAGTACGCCGGCGGCGCCCCTGGCTGGGACTCAGAGGAGAGCTCCGGCCGCGCTACATAGTAAGTCATGGTCTCGTCGGCCAGCGCAGCGCCCATGGTGGCGTTGGCGTTTTTCGCATCAGCAGCGTTGAACTGCTCGCGCGCGTCGAAATCCTTCCAGGTATGTCCGCAGGAGCTGATGAGGTAGCTTCCCGTGTTCTTCCCCGTGGTGATCTCCCACGTGGTCCAGGACCAGGAATCATTCTGTGACTTGTGCCAGGCCATGTGCCGGGCGCGGCCTTGTTCATATTGTGCCGTCATGCCCGGCTTCACCCGATTGACGTGAACCTCGCACAGCTTATCGGGCGCCGTGCTTTGTGCGGTGCTGAAGCTGGCAGCAAAACAGAGGACGGCAAGAGACAGAAGTGGTCTGCGCATAATGCGATCTCCTAAAATTTTAATTGGATTAGTGGACGGCCCGAGAGCATCGCAATCCTATGCAGGGTTGACGCGACTGTCAACACTCGCACCTATCCGCACCGTGGTCACGGGATTCTTGCATCCGCATGAATCCGCCCGGGCCGCGCCCCCACAACCCGTGACCTCCATCACTGCCTCGTGCCGCAGGCCGCGTTGTAATGGAGCCATGGAGGAACCGGCCAAAACGCCCTCCATCAACCCCTGGGTGGTCACCGTCTCCGTCATGCTGGCCACCTTCATGGAGATCCTGGACACCACCGTCGTCAACGTCTCCATCCCCCACATTTCCGGCAATATGGGGGGCACGGTGGAAGAGGGCACGTGGGTGGTCACCTCGTACCTGGTCTCCAACGCCATCATCCTGCCCATGTCGGCGTGGCTGGCCAACTACATGGGACGGCGCAGAATGCTGCTGGCCTGCGTCACCGGCTTCACTCTCACTTCGCTGGCCTGCGGCCTGGCCACCAGCCTGCAGTCGCTCCTCTTTTTCCGCGTGCTGCAGGGCCTGAGTGGGGGAGGAATGCAGCCCCTGGCGCAGGCCATCCTGCTGGAGACCTTTCCGCAAAAGAAACACGGTCAGGCCATGGCCGCCTACGGCATCGGCATCCTGCTCGCCCCCATCATCGGGCCCACCGTGGGCGGCTGGATTACCGACAACTACACCTGGCGCTGGATCTTCTATCTCAACCTGCC
>DASVBI010000758.1:0-3426 GCA_036375915.1 Terriglobales bacterium
GGGAGCCGAGCTTTGCTCGGCCGGACGGCCGAGGGCGGCCGTCCCCACGTGAGCATCTTTGTCTTTCGAGGTCACCATGGGCTGCGACTTCTTGCAGCCGTCGCGGTAGATGGCCACCGCTTTCAGGCCCAGTTTCCAGGACTGAATGTAGGCTTCCATGATTTCCTCAACCGTGGCCGCCTCGGGCAGGTTCACGGTCTTGGAAATGGCGCCGGAGATGAAGGGCTGCACCGCGGCCATCATCTTGAGGTGCCCCATGTAGTGGATGGAGCGGGTGCCCTTGGCGGGCTTGAAGCTGCAGTCGAAGACGGGCAGGTGCTCGTCCTTGATCTGGGGCGCGCCCTCGATGGTGCCGGTGGCGTCAATGTAGCTGACGATGGCGGTGGCCTGGTCGTGGGTGTAGCCCAGCTTGAACAGGGCCGCGGGCACGGTCTGGTTGACGATTTTGATCATGCCGCCGCCCACCAGCTTCTTGTACTTGACCAGGGCCAGGTCGGGCTCCACGCCGGTGGTGTCGCAGTCCATCATGAAGCCGATGGTGCCGGTGGGAGCCAGCACCGTGACCTGGGAGTTGCGGTAGCCGAATTTCTCGCCGTGGGCGAGAGCTTCGTCCCAGCAGTCTTTCGAGGCTTCAATCAGAAGCTTCAACGCAGAGGACGCGGAGGCGCTCGCCGAGGAACCAATGTTATTCACTGATGCGCGATGCATCCGAATCACATCCAGGAAAGGCTCGCGGTTGATGTACCAGCCGGGGCAGGCGCCACCTCGGTCGTCGGCTGTCGGCTTTTGGCTGTCGGCCGAGAGCCGAAGGCCGAGAGCATTCTTTACCGGCTCAGTAATGGGCGTAATTGACGGACACAGTTCGGCGACCTTCGACGACTGCAGGTAGGCTTCGCCGCACATGATGGCGGTGACGCAGGCGGCGTAGTCGCGGCCGGCATCGGAATCGTAGGGCAGGCCGGAAGCCATGAGCAGCGCGCCCAAGTTGGCATAGCCCAGGCCCAGCGGCCGGTAGTCGTGCGAATTCTTGCCGATCATCTCCGTGGGATAGCCGGCGTTGTCCACCAGAATTTCCTGGGCGGTGATGACCACATCCACGGCATAGCGGTAAGCCTCAATGTCGAAGCTGCCGTTGGGGGCGAACTTCAGCAGGTTGAGCGAAGCCAGGTTGCAGGCGGAATCGTCCAGGAACATGTACTCGGAACAGGGATTGGAGGCGTTGATGCGGGCCGTGTTCTTGGAAGTGTGCCAGCGGTTGATGGTGGTATCGAACTGCATGCCGGGGTCGCCGCAGCGCCAGGTGGCGTCGGAAATTTTGCGCAGCAGTTCGGGCGCCTTGAAGGTGTCAATGGTGCGGCCGTCAACAATGGCCTTGGTGGAGAATTCGGTATCGCGCACCACGGCGTACATGAAGTCGTCGGTGACGCGCACGGAGTTGTTGGCGTTCTGGAAGAAGATGGAGCTGTAGGCTTCGGAATCGGGGGTGGAGCCGTCGTAGCCTTCGCGCACCAGGGCGTGGGCCTTGGCTTCCTCTTTGGACTTGCACTCGATAAATTCGACGATGTCGGGATGGTCAATGTTGAGGATGACCATTTTGGCGGCGCGGCGGGTCTTGCCGCCCGACTTGATGACGCCGGCAAAGGCGTCAAACCCTTTCATGAAACTGAGCGGGCCGGATGCGGTGCCGCCGCCGGAGAGCGATTCGGTGGAGGAGCGCAGCGAGCTGAGGTTAGTTCCGGTCCCGGAACCCCACTTGAAGAGCATGCCTTCGGTCTTGGCCAGGGTGAGGATGGAATCGAGCGAATCGTGCACCGAGTTGATGAAGCAGGCGGAGCACTGCGGCTTGGAATAGCCGGTTACGGAGAACTCGACCTGCTGAGTTTTCGGGTTCCAGTGCCAGTTGCGGGCGTCGGACTTGGGCTCAATGCGGTCGCAGCCCACGTTGAACCACACCGGCGAGTTGAAGGCGGCGTACTGGCGCAGCAGCAGGTAGGCAAGCTCGTCGTGGAAGGCGGCGGCGTCTTCGGGAGAGCGGAAGTAGCCGCCAGCCAGGCCCCAGTCGCGGATGGTTTCGGCCACGCGCCCCACCAACTGGCGCACTCCGGTTTCGCGCTCCGCCGTGCCCAGCTTGCCATGCAGGTATTTGGAGGCCACGATGTTGGTGGCGGTCATGGACCAGTCCTTGGGAACCTCCACATCCTTCTGCTCGAAGATGATGTTGCCTTGGGCGTCGGTGATCTGGGCGGTGCGTCTTTCCCATTCCAGCTCGTCGTAGGGCGAGACGCCCGGCTTGGTGAAGTAGCGGCGGAAGGCCAGGCCCGGCGCCTTCTTCTTGTTGGTGCTCTTGTCGGTGGCGGATGGGATGGTCAGCTTCTCTGTAACTTCGGACATTCGCTCTCTCCTCACAACTGCTGTCCGCGGGCGCGGAGCTGGTGCTTGCGTTGGTGCCGGCCCAGGCTCATGCCCTGGGCTTGATTCTTGTGCCGCCCCTGACGGGGCTCGTAAATTGGCTGCTCACCTGCCCAGGACTTCCGTCCTGGGCTTTACTATTCCGCCCCTGACGGGGCTGGCTCGCGGCAGTTAAAAATCTGATACTCACCACAACATTTCTCAGCCGAAGGCGAACGGTATTTCCCCAAGGCCAACAGCATTTCTGAACCGAAAGCCGACAGCCTGCCCCAACGACGAACCACCAACCATCAAGAACGCTGACTGCGGTCAACTATAAGCCGTCGACCGTTGACGGCTCCTAAAATCCTGCCGGCAGAGCGGGGGGCTCCAGTTCCCTTTTGCCCAGGCGCGGCTGGGGCGCAGACGCCACCATTTCCGCCGAAGCGGCCAGCCAGGTCTGCAATGCGGCGCAGGCGGTCCGGCGGGCAGCCTCATCTTCCACCACGGCGTAGCGCAGCAGACAGTGCCCGCCGGCAATGCGCTTCTGCAGCGGGCTGGCGGGGGTGAATAAACGGCTCAACGCGCGCGCCAAATTATCAGTCTCGGCGAACTGCACCACGGCCAGCAGGCGCTTGCCGCCGGCGCTGGCGGATTCACCCGGTGTCAGCACTTCCTCGGCAACAGCATAGATACCGGGCTGGTCGGGCACCAGCAGCAGGCTGAAGCTGGTTTCGCAGCGAAACCATTTTGACCAGTTCAAGGCCGGGCGTTCGACGCCGGGTTGCGTTGAAGCCTCCGCCGGGGGCCGGGCTGTGGGTTCGGATGCCATTCCCTTTCTTCCTCCCAGAAAAATAAGTCCAAAAGCAGAAGCCCTGGGGTCAAAATGAGCTGCCTGGCGTGCGGCCGGCAAGGCCTGGAAACGGTCACCGCGAACGGCACCGGGCCCCCTCCCTCATGTCAGGCCCGGACCGTTTGAATCGCCCCAAAACATCGCCTAGGACCGTCACAGTACTGCTACTTATAGGGCCTGTCAAG
>DASVBI010000086.1:0-8555 GCA_036375915.1 Terriglobales bacterium
TTATCGCTCTGACTATGCATCGCGCTGAACATCAATCGGCATCATCCGCCCACAAGGGGGTGACCGTTCCCGGCACCTCCCTCTGCTCGCAGGCGCCAGCACTCGGGACTGAGCTCAATCCCCCGCAACCACCTCTGCCTCTTGCTCCGCCAGATCCTCGGCCACGTCGGCCAGCATGAACTCCAGCACCTCCTGCGGGGCGGGGGCCATCCACACCGGGGCGAAAGACTGCCGGTGCAGGGGTGAAGGGCCGTATTTGCGCAGGGCTGCGATATGCTTGGGCGCGCTGTAGCCTTTGTTGGAGGCGAGGTCGTAGGCGGGGAAGACCGGGGCCCACTCGCGCACCAGGCGGTCGCGCTCCACTTTGGCGATGATGGAGGCGGCGGCGATGGAGGCGGAGAGGGCGTCGCCATGAATGATTTTGGTTTGCGGGCACTCCCAGGGGATGCGCAGGGCGTCAATCAGCAGGTGATCGGGAGCGGGCGAGAGGCAGCGCACCGCTTCCACCATGGCTTCCACCGAAGCCCAGTAAATATTGAGCTGGTCAATGCGGGCGTTGTCCACCGCGGCCACCGCAATGGCGATGGCATGCTCGCGGATGCGCTCAGCCAGTACCTGGCGGCGCTCCGGCTTGAGCAGCTTGGAATCGCGCAGGCCGCGGATGCGGTAGGCGGGATCGAGGATAACGGCCGCCGCCACCACCGGGCCGAACAGCGAACCACGGCCCACTTCATCCACACCCGCAACCAGCGTAGCTCCGGCGGCCCAGGCGCGCCTCTCGTAGCGAGTGCTGCAGCGCAGGGACTTCAGCAGGCGCAGCTTGGCCGCGGCTTTGGACAGATTCTTTCCTTCGCGCAGAGTCTTTCGCGGCATGGTGGTATGGGCTAACCTCAATATCGCCTAGTGGGAGAGCGCGGCGCAAGAAGATGTTTTGCACCGAAACAGCTAAGATGATGATTTGCCTGCGCCACCTGGGTTGTGGCGGTTAGAGATAGCCGACGGAGCAAAATGACGAACCAAGTTGTTCGCACCCTCTCACGGTGCTTTGCGGCATGCTTGACCATTGTTCTTCTGTTCTGCTGCATCGTCGCTGCTCAGACTGGCAACTCCGCGCAAATCTCGGGCGTGGTGACGGACAGCAGCGGCGCGGCCATCCCTGGAGCGAAGGTGGTGCTCTCCAGTCCCGGTTTTCACGCCACCCTCATAACCGATGGCCGTGGCCGCTTCAGCTTCGGGCAGGCTCCCGGGCAGCAGGTAAGCGTGCAGGCGAGTGCCGCCGGGTTCGAGACTCGCGAGCTGCCTTGGACGGCCGGCAGGGGGCAGCTGAAGATCGCGCTGGCGGCCGCCGGCGCCGCCGAGGAAGTCACCGTCACCGCCAACCGCGCCAGCACACGAGTGATTGACACGCCCACCAGCGTGGTGGTGCTTTCGCCCCAGGACCTGGATGCCACCGCGGGCCTGGCTACCGACGACAAGCTGCGCCAGGTTTCCGGTTTCAGCTTGTTCCGCCGGAGCGGCAGCCGCACCGCTAATCCCACCTCTCAGGGGGTCTCGCTGCGCGGCTTGGGCGCCAGCGGGGCCAGCCGCGCCCTGGTGCTGGCCGATGGCTTCCCCCTGAACGACCCCTTTGGCGGCTGGGTGTACTGGGACCGCATTCCCAGCGCGGAAATTGAAAGCATAGAGGTGGCCAGCGGCGGGGCCTCCCATCTTTACGGTTCCGACGCCCTGGGCGGGGTGGCTAATGTGCTGCGCCAACCGGTGGACCGCAACGCTTTCATGCTCGAAACCTCTTATGGCAACGAGGACACGCCCGACGTTTCCTTTCTGGGCAGCCACAGGTCGGGCAACTGGGCGGGCGCGATTTCCGGCGAACTATTTCGCACCGACGGCTACATTGACGTGCCGCTGAGCCTGCGGGGAAACGTGGATACGCCGGTCAACTCCAAACACGCCACTGGGGAAGCCACGGTGGAACGCAAATTCGGGCCCAACGCCAGCGTGTTTGCCCGCGGCTCGCTGCTGGGGGAAGAGCGCCAGAACGGAACGCCGCTCACGCCCAACCGCACCACCATTCGTGAGCTGGATTTGGGCGCGAACTGGAGTTCGCGGGAACTGGGAGCGTTTACCCTGCGTTCGTACCTGAGCCGGCAGGTGTACAACCAGAATTTTTCCGCCATCGCAGCGGACCGCAACAGCGAGACCCTCACCCGCGAGCAGCGGGTGCCGGCGCAGCAGGTGGGATTCTCCGCCCAGTGGAGGCGGAGCCTGGGCGCGCGCCAGAACCTGGTGGCGGGGGCGGAAGAGTGGAATGTGCATGGGGAAAGCGACGAGGTCGGCTTTTCGCAGGGGCTGGCGAGCAGCAGGTCGCATGCCGGTGGGCGGGAAAACAACTGGGGAGCCTACGGCGAAGACATGATCAGCATCACCCGGCGCACGCTGCTCACCCTGAGCGGGCGGGTGGACCGGTGGCTGAATTTTCACGCCTTCTCCGCCAAGCTGCCGCTCTCCGGCCCGGGCGGCACGATCACTCCGTTCCCTGACCGCAGTGAATCCTTTTTCAGCCCGCGGCTAGCGGTGCTGCAGCGGGTGACAGACAAGGTTTCCCTGACTGGGTCGGCTTACCGCTCTTTCCGCGCGCCCACCCTGAACGAACTCTACCGCTCGTTCCGGGTAGGCAACATCGTCACCCAGGCCAATAGCCAACTGCTGGCCGAGCGCCTGACGGGAGCTGAGGCAGGCGTTATCGTCACCGGATGGGACCAGCATTTCCTGTTGCGGGGAAATGTTTTCTGGAGCGACATCACGCGCCCCATCGCCAACGTGACGCTGAGCGTGGCTCCGGACTTGATCACGCGCCAGCGGCAGAACCTGGGCCGCACCCGCTCGCGCGGGGTGGAGGTGGAGGCCGACCAGCGCTTGAGCAATTCCATAACCCTCTCCGGGTCGTATGAATACACCGATGCGACTGTGACCAGCTTTTCTGCCAACCCCGCGCTGGCAGGGTTGTGGATCCCGCAGGTGCCGCACCATCAGTTCACCCTGCAGGCGCGGTACGTGAAACCCTTTGTGCTGGTGGGTGTGCAAGGGCGATATGTCGGCAAACAGTTCGACGACGACCAGAATCTGCTCCCCCTGGCACGCTTTTTTGTGCTCGACGCGATAATTTCCCACCCGCTGCGGCCGGGAGTGGAAGTGTTCGTGGCGGGGGAGAACCTGCTGAACCAGCAGTATCAGATCGGGCGGACTCCGGTGCTGACCGTGGGCCCGCCGGTACTGGCGCGGGCGGGACTGAGGCTGCAGTTTGGGGGAAGGTAACGTAGCGCCGGCGGGAAGGAAACGCCAAGCTCCTAAAGCACAGATCAAGAGACGCGGGCAAGGGCGCCAGCGCCACAAAATCGCAAGAAGGCGAGCTGCGCTCGCCCGGACAGCCGAAGGCGGCTGTCCCCACGTAAGTATTAGGGGGCTTACGAACTGGCCACTGGCCACTGGCTACTGGCTTTACTCCACTTCGCGGAGGCGGGCGGCTTTGCCCCGGAGCGCGCGCAGGTAGTAGAGCTTGGCGCGGCGCACGCGCGAGGAGCGGACTACGTCCACGCGGTCAACCACCTTGGAGTTGGCGGGAAAGATACGCTCCACGCCCTGGCCAAAGCTGATTTTGCGCACCGTGAAACTGGCCTGGGGGCCGGAGGTGCGGGAGATGACCACGCCTTCAAAGGCCTGAACGCGCTCCTTATCGCCTTCCTTGATCTTGACGTGGACGCGCACGGTGTCGCCAGGGCCAAACTGGGGCAGGTCGGTGCGGCGGCTCTTGGCCAGCAGTTTTTCAATGATGAGGTTCGACATTGGCTTTTTCCTTTAACTTTCGGCCAGGTTGGCCCTGGCGACATTCTAAATTTTGCCCGAGATTTGCGCCACTAAGCGCTTGTCCTCCGGGCTGAGGTCGGCCTGCTCGAGCAGGTCAGGGCGGTTGCGCAGCGTCTTTTCCAGGGCCACGCGGCGGCGCCAGCGTCGAATCTGCTCGTGGTCGCCGGAAACCAGCACTTCCGGCACCGCCATACCGCGAAACTCTGCCGGGCGGGTGTAATGCGGGTAATCGAGCAGCCCGCCGGAAGCGCAGGTGGACGAGGGTTCCGAGCCGGCAACTCGAACGCTTTCCGCAGCCGCCGAAAATGACTCCTGGCGGGCGGAGGCTTCATTGCCCAGCGCCCCCGGCAGCAGGCGGGTAACGGCGTCCACCACCACAGCGGCCGCCAGTTCGCCCCCGCTTAAAACGTAATCGCCGATGGAAAGCTCGCAATCGGCCAGGAAATCGTTGACCCGCTCATCCACGCCTTCGTAGCGGCCGCAAATCAGCACGACCCGCTCCCGCTTCGCCAGTTGCCCGGCCACGCCCTGGTCAAAGCGTTTGCCCTGGGCGGAAAGCAGCACCACCGACTCTCTGAATGGGCCGGCCAGACGCGTTTCCCGGGGCGCCACCGACAGCGATTCCAGGCATTCAAAGATCGGTTCCGGCTTCAGAACCATACCCTCGCCGCCGCCAAAGGGGCGGTCGTCCACGGTGCGGTGGCGGTCGTGGGTGAAGTCGCGCAGGTCAACGACCCTGACCTCCATCAGACCGGCCTCGCGGGCGCGGCGAACGATGCCATGCTCCAGCGGCCCGAGAAAGAAGTCGGGAAAAATGGTTACGATCTCAAACTGCATAGGGCAAAGTTTCAAGCTTCCAGTTTCAAGTTTCGGGCTGGCACACCCCGTACGAAACTGGAAACTAGCTCTCTCCCCGCTGCCGCCTCTTCTCCTCATCGGTCAGCGGCGCATCCACGTCCAGCAAGCCTTCCGGCAGCTCCATTTCCAGGCGCCGCCCGGGCAGGTCCAGTCGGCGCAGATATTCAGCGGCAAAAGGAATGAGGAATTCCTTTTTGCCGGAGCGAACCACCAGCAGGGGGGCCTCGCCGGCGCCGAACTGAACGTCGGCCACGGCGCCCACTGCGGCGCTCTCCGGGCCGCGGGTCAGATCCCAGACTGAGCAGCCCACCAGGTCGCTGACGTAGGCCGCACCGGGCTCCAGGGGAGCGCGTTCGGCAGCGGGAATCTGCAGTTCGCAGCCCACCAGGCCCTCAGCCTGGCTGATGGAATCCACGCCGCGGAACTTCAGGACGAAATAGCGCAAATGCGGCCAGGAACTTTCCAGGCGGAGTTCGCGGCGCGTGCCTTGCGGCGCCAGGGCATAGATGCGCTCGCGCTGGGCAAAACGCTCCGGAAAATCGGTGTGGAGTTCTGCGGCGACTTCGCCCCGCCGCCCTTGTGTTTTAACAACGCGGGCGATGGTAATGAACGCTTCGGCTATTCCAGGATCTCCAAGGTGAAACGCTTGCGTAACTTCATGCCGGCGGCGCTCAGGATGGTGCGAATGGAGCGCGCCGTGCGGCCCTGTTTGCCGATGACCTTGCCCAGGTCATTGGGGGCCACACGCAGTTCCAAAACCGTAACCTGTTCCCCGTCAACAGATTGCACAGAAACCTGTCCGGGCTCGTCCACCAGAGCCCGGGCAATCTGCTCCACCAGTGCTCGCATGTCTCCACCCTGATCCGTCGCCATCGGGACCTACTCCTTGTGTGCGGGTGGTGTGCCTGCCAGCGCGTTTACGCCGCGGTCTGCGGGGAAGGAGCTTTAGCGAGCAGATGGCTGACGGTGGCGGACATCTTTGCCCCGTGAGAAAGCCAATGCTCAATACGGTCGCGCTTCAGGTCAACGCTGGCGGGGTTGGTACGCGGGTTGTAGGTACCAACGATCTCCAGCGCCCGGCCATTGCGCGCGCGCTCCTTCTCAATCACGACCACACGGTAGTAAGGCTGTTTACGCGCACCCATGCGCGCCAGTCGAATCATCAACACGAAAAGAGACCTTCCTTCTGATTCTAGTCGGGATGCACAAACCTTTATTATCCCGTAACCTGCAAGGCTTGGCAACCCCGGCTTGGCGCACAGGGATGGCAGTATGCCCCCCGGGGGAGATTCCAACAGGGGAAGCTAACTCGGAGGGAGGGTGCTTGTAAAGGGCAAAGTTTATATGTTCGATTTGCAGAACATGTGCGGGGTCTGATTTGAACGATTCAAATCTAGCCTAAGCCGCGCCCCTGGCTGGATTCGTCGGTTTTCAGCCGGGAATGGCGCCGCTCCCGGCCGCGCGGCCTTCATCCCAGCTTTGGAATCCTGAACACCCGCTTCAGGCGCAGGAGGGGTCGAGGAGGAGGTGGATTATCTCCTCCGGTTCGGGGCGGCGGGTGTAATCGGGATGAGCGCTGGCGTAAAGCACGGCCCCGTCCTGTTCCAGAATGTAGGTGGCTGGAATGGGCAGTTCCCAGCTCGAGTCGCCGTTGAGAAAGGGCAAATTGACAAAGGTGCTGCTATAGACCTGCTTTTGCTCCTGGGGGACCTGATAAACCAACCCAAAGCAGCGGGCCACCTGATTGAGAGAATCGCTGAGCAGGGGGAAGCGCAGGTGGTGCTGGTCGCGCATGAAGAAGGATTGCTTGGCGGTTTGGGGAGAAATGGCCACCAGACCGGCCCCGGCGCTCTGAATTCGAGGCAGGGCAGCGTTCATGGCTTCGAGCTGGGCGACACAGAAGGGGCACCAGCGTCCGCGGAAGAAGCAGATAACGAGCCGGCCGCGGCTGAGCAGTTCGGCCGAAGAAACCGGCTCGCCCCCCTGGTCCGGCAGTTCGAACTGGGGCGCCCGAGCTCCAACGGGGAGAATGCGGTCAGCCATGCCGGAAGCGCATAGCTCCTGGACCGTGCGCCGGTTGACTTGCTGCACGTCCTCGGGAACGTATTGCTCGGCCAGGGTCTTGCGCTCTTCCAACTCTTCCCGCAAGGTGGCGGCGTGCTGCCCCGGTTTGGATTCCTCAAGGCCGCGCCATTTCATAGAAGACTCCAGGCAGGATTCTAAATCACCGGCGGAAAGCATTCAGCAATCAGCATTCAGCCCTTGTGGGTCGGTGCTGAAGCAGAAAATCAGCCCTCGCCGGGGGTGGTTAAGACGTTCCACGCTGACCACTGACAACTGACCACTGACAACTGCTTTCCTACATGCCCGGCAGCTTCATGCCCGCCAGCTTGCGGGCGAAACTGGCTTTGCCCATGTCCTTGAACATCTTGCGCATCTGCGCGTACTGGCGCAGTAGCTGGTTGACCTCGTGAACGGTGGTGCCGGAGCCGCGGGCAATCCGTTTGCGCCGGCTGCCGTTAATCACCTCGTGGTGGTCGCGCTCGTAGGGGGTCATGGAGTTGATGATGGCCTCCACCCGTGAAATCTCTTTTTCGTCCACCTTGTCGGCCACGTTCTTCAGGTTAGAGAAGGGGCCAATCTTGGGCAGCATGCCGATCAGGCTCTGCAGCGAGCCCATCTTCTTTACCTGCAGCAGTTGGTCGCGGAAGTCTCCCAGGGAGAAGCCGTCGCCGGCCAGAGCTTTCTGCGCCAGTTGCTCGGCTTTCTTCTTGTCCACCGTAGCTTCCGCCTTCTCAATGAGCGAGAGGATGTCGCCCATGCCCAGAATGCGGCTGACGATGCGGTCGGGATGGAAGGGCTCCAGGGCGTCGTACTTTTCGCCGACGCCAATGAACTTGATGGGCGCGCCGGTCACGTGGCGGATGGAAAGAGCCGCGCCGCCGCGGGCATCGCCATCCATCTTGGTCAGGGTTACGCCGGTTAGGGAAAGCTTCTTGTGGAACTCGTCAGCGGATTTGACCGCATCCTGGCCGGTCATAGCGTCGGCCACAAACAGAATTTCCTGGGGATTGAGCAGTGACTTGAGCGACTGCATCTCCTCCATGAGTTGCTCGTCAATGTGCAGGCGGCCGGCAGTATCCACGATGAGCACGTCGCAACCGCTGTTGATAGCTTCCCGGCGCGCTTCTTTAGCCAGGCGCTCAACGGTGGCGGTGTTGGCCTCCCCGACCCCGCCTTCGTAGAGATTGGCGCCTACGGCCTTGGCCACCACTTTTAACTGCTCGCGGGCAGCGGGACGGTAAACGTCCACGCTGACCAGCATGGGCCGGTGCCCGCCTTTTTGCAGCCAGTGGGCGAGCTTGCCCGAGGTGGTGGTTTTGCCCGAGCCCTGCAGACCGGCCATCAGCACCACCGTGGGCGGCTGGGAGGCGAACTTCAGCCGCGCGGTGTCTTGGCCCAGCAGGTTGACCAGTTCGTCGCGGACGATCTTGATGACCTGCTCGCCGGGCGAGAGCGCGGTCATCACCTCCTGACCCACCGCCTTCTCCCGAATGTGGTCAATCAACTCCTTGACCACCTTGAAGTTGACGTCGGCTTCCAGCAGCGCCAGGCGCAATTCGCGCAGAGCCTCGCCGATGTTCTCCTCGCTCAGCTTGCCCTGGCCGCGCAGGTTCTTGAAGGTGCGCTGCAGTTTTTCGGTTAAATTCTCAAACATATAAGCGAATAGTTCCTGAAAGTAAGATGCGCGAGCGGGTCGGCAGACGCGCCGGTTGGGACAGAGATATTTTAGCAGGCAGTGATATTTCGCTGCCTATCGCTTCCTCTGCGAT
>DASVBI010000196.1:0-11853 GCA_036375915.1 Terriglobales bacterium
TCGTGGAAGACAACCAGGTTTCGCTTTACGCCGAGCGCAATCGTTTCTCCCTGCTGGCGGTGTACATCGTGCATGCCAGCCTGCTGCTGATTTTTCTGGGCGGCATTGTGGACGCGTTGTGGGGCTACCGTGGTTTTCTGGCGCTCACCAACGGGCAGCAGGCCAGCCAGATCCAGCTGCAGAACGGGACTACCCGCGCGCTGCCCTTCGCCATCCGCTGCGACGGCGCCGGCCAGGAAAATTATTCCGACGGCACCCCCAAGCGCTGGTGGTCCAACCTGGTGGTGCTGCAGAACGGGCGCGAGGCCGAGCGCAAGCAGATTGTGGTCAACGATCCGCTGGTTTTTGGCGGCATCCGCGTTTACCAGTCCAGCTACGGTTCCACCGGACAGCTGGATAAGGTCATGCTGACGGCCACTCCCGCCAGAGGCTCGGGCGCGGCGCAGGACATTTCCCTGGGGCTGGACCAGAAGGCGCAGCTTGACCAGCACACTTCGGTCCGCGTGGCCCGCTTCATCCCTGATTTCGTAATTCAGGACAACCAGATTTATGCCCGCTCCAATCAGCCGGACAATCCCGCCATCCAGCTGGAAGTGACCACGCAACAGGCGAAGGAGCCGGCGCTGGTCTGGATTTTTCCCCAGTTTCCCAACGTGGCGCACGACAGCAAGTCGCCCTACAGCTTCAAGTTTCGCGACCTGCGCATGGGCTACTTCACCGGCCTGCAGGTCTCGCATGAGCCCGGGCAGTGGCTGGTGTGGGCAGGCTGCCTGGTAATGGCTCTGGGGCTGGCGACAGCGTTCTACCTGGTGCACATGCGCTTCTGGGCGATGGTGGTGCGCGATGAGCGTGGCCGCCCAGCGCTGTGGATTGGCGGCTCTTGCAACAAAAATCGTCCCGCTTTCGAGCAACGCTTCCACCGCCTGCTGGAGGAAGTGCAAACGGAATTGAAACAGGATTTACCGGCCCGCGCCTCATCGCGCGAGGCCTCGCTGGCCAGCGTTTAAGGGAGGGAAATCATGGCTCGCACTCGCGTGGAACGGCAACCCGCAGCCTCCAGCAATCTCCTGGTGGTGCTGGTGGGGCTGGGTATCGCCTTCCTGCTGTTTATGGCGTTTCTGAACGTGGTGAAGAGCGGCAACCTGTTCACCGAGTCCAACCTGCTTTACGCCGCGCTCATTTTCTACGGCGGCGCCGGCGCCCTGTATCTGGGTTTTGGCGTGACCGGCACCGAATCCTATGTGCGCTACGCCTCGCTCGCCACCTGGGCAGGCCTGCTGGCCAACACCGCCGCCGTGGCCCACCGCTGGTACGTCGCCGGGCACCCCCCTTTTGCCAGCGTCTATGAAATGCTGCTCAGCTTCGTCTGGACCCTGGCCGCGCTCACATTGGTGGCGGAGAAAAAGTACAAGGTCAAAGTGATCGGCACCGTCACCATGCCGGTGGCCATCGTGGGTGTGGTGCTCATGCAGTTGTTGCGCACCGACGTTCATCCCCTGGTGCCGGCGCTGCAGTCCACCTGGCTGCACGTGCACGTCAGCCTGGCCATGCTGGCTTATGCCGCCTGCGCTCTCAGCTTCGCTTTGGCGCTGATGTTCCTGATCCAGGACAATATGAGGACAGAAACGTTCCTCGCCGCCACCAGCCTGGCGGTCACCGCCGGCTACATCGGCATTCTCACCCGCTTTGAGCGCTGGGGCGGACTAAGCGTGGCCGCCTGGGACGCTGCCGAGAAGCAGGACATGTTCCTTTCCCGCGGCGTGCGCCTGTTCGTTACCATTCCCGACCTGGGGTGGCTCTTCGGCCTGGTGGCGGTGGCCGTGGCGGCGCCCTTCGTATGCTATCTGCTCGCCGGCTGGCGCAACGATGAGCGCTTCTACGCCATCGCCAACCGCGCCGTGTTCGTGGGCATTCTGGCCCAAATACTGGCTTTGGCCGCTTTTGTGGCGCGCGCCAACGGCAGCTATCCCTCGCTTGACGCCGATGGCCTCTTTCCCACCAACCTGGCCGCCAGCCCCTTCATCCTTTCCGGCCTGGTAGGCGGCATCTTCATTTCGCTGCTCTACCTGCTGCTCTTGTGGCGCCGCGCAGATCTGGAGCGCCTGCTGCCCAGCGCTGACGCCCTCGACCAGATCACCTACAAGACCATCGGCATCGCTTTTCCCCTGCTCACTCTGATGATTGCTGCGGGCGCATATTGGGCCAACCGCACCTGGGGCGCGTACTGGAGCTGGGATCCGAAAGAAACCTGGGCGGCTATCACCTGGCTGGTCTATGCTGGGTATCTGCACATGCGCATTACCCGCGGATGGCGCGGCCGGCGCGCGGCTTATTTCGCCATTCTCGGCTTTGCCGTGGTAATGTTCACCTTCTTTGGAGTCACGTATCTGCTGCCTGGACTCCACGCTTATGCCTGATTCTGGCAGCCATGAACGACAGGGCGCGGCGGAGAAAGTTGCCGGCCGCGCCCTGGAAGCAGAGGGCGATTCGCCGCGGCGCCGTTCCGTGCGCATCAGCTGGGAAGTAAAAGCGGTTCTGCCCGTCGCCGTGGTGCTGCTCAATGGCCTGGTGCTGTTTCTGCTGTCTACCGTCTCCCTGGAAAAAACCGAACGCCATGCCGTGCTGCTGGTGGCCAGTTCCGGCGCGGTCGCCATCTGCGCGGTCATGATTGTCGTCCTCGCCCTGCTGATTCATCGCCCCATGCGCGAACTGCAAGAGAAAATTGCGCGGGTGGGCGCCGGCGATCTCGATCTTCAAGTCAAATTCGCCAGCCGCAACGACGAAATTGGCGACCTCGGTCGCAACTTCAACGAGATGGTTCGCCAGTTGCGCGAAAGCCGGGATGAAATCCAGCGCCTGCACCAGACCCAGATGTCGCGCGCCGAACACCTGGCCACTATGGGGGAACTGGCCGCCGGCCTGGCCCATGAAATCCGCAACCCTCTGGCTGGCATCGCCGGCGTGGTGGAAATTATCGGCCGCGACCTGCCCGCCAGCAGCCCGGCCCGTGCCGTGGTTAAAGAAGTGCGCCAGGAGGTGATGCAGATCAACCGCATCGTCTCCGATCTGCTGGAGTGCGCCCGCCCCAAGCCGCCGGAGACCCGCCTTTCCGACATTCATGCCACGGTCGAGCATGCGGTCATGTTCTCCCGCCAGCAGGCCCTCTCCAAATCCATTGACATCGAGTTCCCTCACGATCCTCTGCCCCTGGAAGTGGAGCACGACAGTAATCAGGTCAACCAGGTGCTGCTCAACCTGCTGCTCAATTCCATTCAGTCTATTGATCACAGCGGGAAAATTATGGTCAGGGCAGAGCGACACGGCACCATGGCGGCCATCGCCATCACCGACACCGGTCGCGGCATCGCCCCGGAACACCTGCCCCACATCTTCCGCCCCTTCTACACCACCAAGGGCAACGGCACCGGGCTGGGACTTTCTCTGGCGCGGCGTATCGTGGAAGACCACGGCGGACGAATCGAAGTGAGCAGCATGGTGGGCCACGGCAGCACCTTCACCGTATTCCTGCCCCTGCGCCGCCCCTCCGCGCACGCCGCCGACTAGCCCCGGCGTCAAAACGTCTCTCCCCAAAAATATGTTGTAACGTCGGTTCTGCCCGTCGGTCCAAAGCAAAATACCTGTTTCCTAAACGCAACATGGCGCACGCAGATTTTTCTTTCCCGCGATTGACTTTTTGATCGCCTGCGATAGGATTCTCGTCCGTTTGCCAGATTAGCCGCGTTACGACGCATGCTCGCCAGACCCTTCCTTCAGCCCACAAACGTCCGCATCGCGGACCACAACCATCGCAGCGAGGACAAAATGAAACGTGGCATTGTGCTGTTCACAGTTTTTGCCGGGTTCTTCCTGCTGGCCCTACCGCTGGGATTCGGACAGAGCGCCAACCCCGCTCTCCGTCCGCATCTTATGATTCACCACCCCACCAACCATAACGGGATGACCGCGGGCACGGTGCACGCGGCCATAGCCAACGCCGGCACCGGCGCTCTGCCGGTCTTTTTCTACGGCGTGCAATCCAGCCGCGACGGCAATTTCTACTCCGGCGCCATCGTGGGCAACATCCCCTTTAACCACGGCGGCGGAACCGTCAGCGTGCCCACGCAGATCATCCCGCTTATCCTGCACACCCACACCCTGGGGGTCAGCATCAGTTTTCACCACGGCAACTTCCGCGCCAATGGGAAAATAACTACGGCGCCCGGCGATGCCACCTTCGATCCTACCGCTGCGGATAACGCCTGCCTGGGCGCTTCCAACAATGTGCCCACGGAGCTGTTTCAGCAATCGCCACTGTTCCAATCGGCAAACTTCGCTTTTGGCCCCACCGCGGTAGGTGACACCCAGTACATAGACGCCTTCCAGCGTGGCAGTTTCTGGGGTGTGATCAATCGTAGCACTTACCACACCACGCTTGGCCCGGTGCAGATCCTGGATCCCATTGTGGTGAATGTACCGGCGGACCAGGGGCTGGCTGTGGTTCCGAGTGTCTTCGGCACCTGCGGCAATTTTGGCATTGTCAACATCAACCTGATTGACCAGATCGCCAGGGACTCATTCGCCAGCCTGGCCTCCGCGGGCGTCAACCCGGGCTCCTTCCCCATCTACATGCTCTACAACGCCGCCATGTCCATTGGCGACCCTACCGACATTTTCAACTGCTGCGCCGGTGGATATCACAACGCGGCAGCCACCAGCTCCACCACCATCCAGACCTATTCCCCATTGGATTTTGACGCCACGGGCGTGTTTGGCACGGGCGGCCTCGACACCGCCATCGCCTCCCACGAAGTGGGCGAGTGGGCCAACGATCCTTACACCAACAACCCCACTCCCGCCTGGGGGCATACCGGGCAAGTTGCCGGCTGCCAGAACAATCTGGAAGTTGGCGACCCCCTCACCGGCAGCCTGGTGCCGCTGGTCACCATGCCCAACGGGTTCACCTATCACCTGCAGGAGCTGGCCTTCTTCTCCTGGTTCTACGGAATGCCTTCCATCGCGGTCAATGGCTGGTTCTCCGACAACAACACCTTCACCGGCGATGCCGGCCCTCCCTGCCAATAACTTTTCCCTGGGAGACCCGGAACCGGCCACATGAAGGCTTGCCCTTCATGTGGCTTTTTGCCTTGCCTGCCGCATACGTGCGTTGCCAGCATGCAAGGGTAATGCTGCGGACCGCACCGACCGTACGCAGTGGAGAACCGTCAGGCGGTCTTTAGCGGGATATCGGCGGGCGAGGCCGGCAGATGCAGGCCGCACTCAGTCTTCGCCAACCCCGGCCAGCGCCCAGCCCGCCCATCCTCGCCCGGCGAAACCGCGCGCGTGCAATGGGTGCACCCGATACTGGGATAGCCGCGGTCGTGAAGCTCGTTGTAGGGCACATCGTGCTTGCGGATGTAGCTCCAGATTTCGTCGGCCGTCCAATCCACCAAAGGATTGATCTTGACCAGGCCGAATTTGGCATCCCACTCCAGCTTGCGCGCGCCAGCGCGAGCCGCCGTCTGGTCGCGGCGGATGCTGGTAATCCAGCCCCGCTGTTGCGCCAGTTCTCGCCGCAGGGGTTCCACTTTACGCATACCGCAGCACAGGTCGGGGTCGCGCTTCCACAGGGCTGCTCCATAAGCGCGCTCCTGCTCTTCGGGCGAAAGCGCTGGATGCACCCTTTCAATGGCGATTCCATAACGCTCTTCAACTTCCGCCATCACTTGAAGCGTCTCTGGAAAGAGAAACCCGGTATCAATCGTGATCAGTCGGAAGTCCCGCTGGATGCTCGCCGCCATGTCAATGAGCACCATGCCTTCAGGCCCAAACGCGGAGACCAGGGCCACCTCCTTTCCCAGCCTGTCGAAAGCCCAGCACAGTGCCAGTTCCGCGCTCCACCAGTCCGCTGCTGACTGCACAACTCGCACTTCATCTTTCACGACGTCAGCTCCCTTGGGTTCAGCTCGATAGTATGAGAAAGAAATTTTTCACTGTCCGCGGCCGGCGCAAAAGGTAGGCTTTGCGCAGCCAGTCGAACCACGTCGCCCACGATCAGCAGAGCAGGCGCCGCCAGTCGAGGGGCCGCGGGCAAATTGGCAACAGTTGTCACATGGAGTTGCTGCTCTGCAGTGGATGCGCGCGAAACAATGGCACACGGAGTTTCGCGCCCTAAGCCGGCAGTTCGCAGCCGGCGCGCAATCTCGCCATAGTTCTGGCCCGGCATGTAGATGGCCAGGGTGGCGCCGCTGCGCGCAAAATCACGCCAGCCGGTTTCTTCATGACTGCCGGCGCGATGCCCGGTGAGGATTACCAGCGCGGCTGGCCCGCGGCGATGGGTGAGCGGGATTCCCGCTGCCGCCGCCGCTCCCAACGCCGCGGTAACTCCCGGAACAACCTCATAGTCAATTCCCGCCTTCTCTAGCGCCTCGATCTCCTCGCCTGCGCGCCCAAAAATTAACGGATCGCCGCTCTTGAGCCGAACCACTCTCTGTCCCGCTGCGGCCAGACCCACCATCAGGAAATTGATTTCCTCTTGCGTGATCCTTTTTGAGCCGCAGCGCTTGCCGACGTTGTGCAGCTGGGCGGTGGGACTCGCCAGGCGAAGAATCTCCGGCGTGACCAGTTCATCGTGCAGCACCGCATCCGCGCTGCCCAGCAGCCGGACGGCCTTCACGGTCAGCAACTCCGGGTCGCCCGGCCCCGCTCCCACCAGATAAACCTTGCCCCTCATGGTTGTTTCCTTTCCACAACTGTTACGGCCTGGGTGAGGCTGAATTGCTCGCGCGTGATGAGTGAATGCAGCAGTTCCCGTTTGCGCTCAGCAGGCAAATCGCTGCCCAGCACTTCGCGTCTGATCTTTCCCAACTGCGCCACCCATGCCGCGTAGCCGGGGTCAAACTTCTGTTCCAAATCCTGCCGGATCCGCTGGGCCAGCAGGGGGCTCTGCCCGGCGGTGGAAATGGCAATCTGCAAATCGCCGCGCCGCACCACGGCGGGATAGAAGAAATCGCATAGCTCGGGAACGTCCACCACGTTGCACGGGATCCGCCGGCGCTGCGCCCCGCGGAAGATAAGTTCATTCAGCCGGCGCGACGACGTGGCGGCAATTACCATAAACGCACCTTTCAGATCGACGGGGCGAAAACGGCGCTCTTCCAGACGAATTTCGCCCGCCTCTGCCCAGCCGCGTACCCGCTCACTCGCCTGCAGCGCAATCACGTGGATGCGCGCTCCCGTCTCTCGCAGCGAGCCAATCTTGCTTTCGCCCACGGCCCCGGCGCCCACTACCAGCACCCGGCGGCGAACCAGCTTCACGAACATGGGAAACAATCGCTCCACCTAGCCCTCCACCCCGTGCGGCACGCGGCCCGGCGAAAGGTCGCGCGCCACAGCTTCCACCAGTTCGCCGGCAAGGAACTCGCGCAGTTGCCCTTCACTATGGCGGGCAAAAAATTGCCGTAGGTTCTCGCCCCTGTACCGCTCCTCCAGGTAGCGGCGCAGCAGTCGCTCCATCGCGTCCGGCACCTCGCTCGCCGGGCAGCGGTATCCGACGGGTCGGGCCAGCGCCTGATTGCGGCCTACGGCGCCGCCCAGGCAAAAGTAGTACGCATCCACCAGGCGGCCGCCCGCCTTCATCTTTTTGCCCTCGATGCCGATGTCCGCAATCCAGTGCTGGCCGCAACTGTTGGGGCAGCCGGTGACGTGCAGCTTCAGTTCCTGATCGAATTGCGGCAGCCGCTCCTCCATCTCCTCCACCAGCCAGCGGGCGAAGCCCTTGGTCTCGGTGATGGCCAGCTTGCAGAACTCGGTTCCGCTGCAGGCAATGGCTCCGCGCCAGAAGGGCGAGCCGCCAACCCGCAGGCCTATCCCCTCCAGTTCCCGCGCCAGGGCGGCCGTGTTCGCCCGCGGCACGTTAACGATCACCAGGTTCTGCATGCCGGTGGTGCGCAGTTGCCCGCCGGCAAAACGCTCCGCCACATCCGCGGCGGTGCGCATCTGGTCGGCGCTAAGGCGGCCGCGCAATACCGCGGCGCCGACATAGCAGTAATCTTTCTGTTTTTGGGCATGTATTCCGGCATGATCGCGATACACGTCGTCGGGCGGTTCCTCGGCAACCTCGGTATCGAGCCGGAACCCGATGCGCTGTTCCACTTCGCTCAGGAAGCGCTCCGGCGTCCACCCCTGGCGCAGGAACAGGAACTTCAGCCGCGCCCGTTCGCGGTGCTCCCGCAACTCCTGCGAGTCGCGAAACATTTCGGCGATTCCCTTAACCACGGGCAGCACCTGGTTCCAGCGCACAAACGCATTCAGACGAGCGGCAAGGTGTGGCTCCGCGGAGAGGCCTCCGGCCACGCGCAGCGAGAAGCCACCCTCCGACTCCCCGCCAAAGGCGCGCCGGATGGCGGTCAGGCTGATGTCGTTGATTTCCGGGTACGAGCACCACACCCGGCAGCCGGTGATGGAAATCTTGAACTTGCGCGGCAGATTGTAGAAATCCTGATTTCCCGTCAGCAGGCGCGTGGCTTCCAGCGCCAGCGGAGAGGCGTCGCAGATCTCGTCGGCATCCAAGCCCGCCAGCGGGCAGCCGGTGACGTTACGCGTCACGTCTCCGCAGGCGCCCATCGTGTTCAAGCCGCAACGCCACAGCGCTTCCAGGACCTCAGGGAGAGCCTCGATGGTGATCCAATGCAGCTGGATGTTTTGCCGCACCGTAATATCCGCAATGCCACGGGCATAGCGCTCCGTGAGTTCGGCGATGGTGCGCAACTGATGGGAGAGCAGCAGCCCGTTGGGAATGCGGATTCGCAGCATAAAAAAGGGAAGAGCCCTGCCTTCGCCTCCTTGCCCACCAACCACCCCCGCGCCGTCTCCCTGGGTGTACACGCCCCACCAGCGGAAATAGGTGCTCAGCCACTCCGGCGGAATGGAGGCAAATCCCTGCCGCGCGAAGCCGCGAATCTCGTCCAGCCGCTCCCACGGATTCTTTTCCCGTTTGAGGCGCTCGGCCCGCTGTGCCTTGGTTTCTTTTTGAGAATTGAGCATAAAAGCAAAAAACCCACCGCCAGCTTTCTTCTGGCGGTGGGCTAGGAGTGCCGAATTAAAAACTCTTTAGGTCAGCATTCCCCCTGCGCCAGAAGACACGGGCGCGCAACAACAAGCGCAAGCGCACATCCGGCGGAAGTGGGAACCGAAGCACATAAATTCAGTTCGGCGATTCTAAAGTCGCGCGGCGTAAGCGTCAACCGGCGGCAACTCGTTGTTGGATGAATAAGGTCAATGTCAGGAAACAAAAAAATTAGTGGACCAAGGTGCCGGCCCCCACTCCGGTTTCGAAGTCGTCCTGCCCCGCGCCACCGCCTCGCCGGCGAAAGCCCCTGCTGGTCCGGCATTTACCCCTCCGTATGCCCCTGTGACGGCCGTCACACCCTCTTGTGTCAGCCTTCAGTACACTATTAGCCGATGGCTGGGGAGAAAGTGCTCATCGTGGACGACGAGAGGCTGGTGCGCTGGTCTCTGCGCCAGAAGTGTGAGGAGTGGGGCTACCAGGTGCTGGAAGCCGACACCGGCGACTCTGCCCTGGTGCAGGCGCGCCACGAATCTCCCGACCTGGTGCTGCTCGATGTCCGCCTGCCTGACGCCAACGGCCTGCAGGTGCTGGAAGAACTGAAGAAATCGCAGGACGCGCGCGCCGTCATCATGATTACCGCCGACCCCCAGCTGGACGACATCAAGGCCGCTCTCAAACTTGGCGCCTACGATTTTGTGGGCAAGCCGCTGGATTTCGACGAGCTGCTCGTAGCCATGAAAAACTCGCTGGAGGCCACCCGCCTGCGCAGCGAGGTGCAGACCCTGCGCGGCGAGGTGCGCCGCCGCACCGGCTACCACTCCGTTATCGGCACCTCGGCAAAGATGACCGAGCTGATGGGCTTTGTGCGCAAGGTCGCGGCCAGCGAGGCCACCACGATCCTTATCCAGGGCGAGAGCGGCACCGGCAAGGATCTGATCGCCAAAGCCATCCACTACGAAAGCACGCGCCAGGAAATGCCCTTCGTGGCCGTCAACTGCTCTGCCATTCCCGAGACCCTGATGGAGGCGGAACTGTTTGGCCACGAGCGCGGCGCCTTCACCGACGCCAAGGCCATGAAGAAGGGCCTGTTCGAAATGGCCGACGGCGGCACCCTGTTCCTGGATGAAATCGGCGAACTCTCGCCCCTGCTGCAGGCCAAGCTGCTGCGCGTGCTGGAAGACCAGGTGGTGCGCCGCATCGGCGGCGTGCGCGATATGCAGGTGGATGTGCGCGTCATCGCCGCCTCCAATCGCGACCTGGAGCGCGCCGTCCAGGAAGGCCAGTTCCGCCAGGATCTTTACTATCGCCTGGCCATCATCGCCATCTTCATTCCTCCGCTGCGCGACCGCAAAGAAGACATCCTGCCCCTGATAGATTTTTTCATCGAGCGCTATAACCGCAAATTCCGCAAATCGGTGCGCGGCATCACCGAAGACACCCGCAAGCTGCTGCTGCAGCACAACTGGCCGGGCAACGTGCGCGAACTCAAGAACACCATTGAGCGCGCCATGATCCTGGAGGAGGAGCAGTTCCTGCGCCCCGTGTACCTGCCCTTTTCCGTGTCGCAGCCGCAGGCCGGGCTCACCGCCTTCGAGCGTACTTCTCCGGTGAACGGCAACCATCCCCTGCCCAACGGCCGCAGCCTGCCGCGCTTAGCCATTCCTGAAGGCGGCACCTCGCTGGAAGAAATGGAGCGCACCATGGTGGAACTTGCCATGCAGCAGGCCAACGGCAACCAGACCCACGCCGCCCGCCTGCTCGACATCAGCCGCGACGCCCTGCGCTACAAGTTGAAAAAATTCGGCCTCATCCGCGCCGACGAGGAAGACGCAACTCCCGCTTCCGAGGTCGCGGGCAGCTGAGAGTCGTCCGGGATGGCGGTCACCCCAATGCGGTGCTGGCCAATCAGTTGATTCCGGAGCCCCGCCGCCGCTGGATAGGCATGCGGGTATAAGACACTTCCACCGCCGGCAAGGAAGCCGCTTAGCATCGGCCAAGTGGATTTTCAGGTCTCGCCTGAGTGAATAGTGCGCTCGGCCCATAAGCAAACGCCCGCATAAAAAGTGAAGGTTCGCTCTGTATCAGGGCATGGCTTCAGCCATGCCGCCGCCGTCCTTTCAGGAATTCGCCTTCAGGCGCTATGAAAAGCGCTGCGGCTAAGGCCGCCGGCTTGCTCGGCGCCACTAAAGTTCCGCCTTGATACGAATCCGTCCAAGGGCAGCAAGTGGAATTTCTTTCAAGCGCTTTTGAAAAGATGTGATCCGCGTCCATCCGCGCGATCTGTGGCAAGGAAGTTCCTTGCGCTCTCTGCGTTGAGAGTTATTTGCCGGCCGGCTTCGGTCCCGCCGCCCGTACCTCTTCCGGCGCCTCGAATTTTTCGAAGTTGCGGTGGAACCGTTGCGACAACTCCTGGGCCGTGCGGTCGTAAGCCAGTTTGTCTGCCCAGGCATTGCGTGGCGCCAGCAAGTCGCGCGGCACATCCGGCACCGCCTTGGGAATGGTGAGCCCGAATGCCGGTTCCACCTCGAACTCCGCATCGTTCAGCCGGTCATCCACGGCGGCCCGCACCATGGCGCGGGTGTAATTCAGATCCATACGCCTTCCTACTCCGAACTTCCCGCCTTGCCAGCCGGTATTGATCAGCCAGCAGCTGGCTTTGTGCTCACGCAAGCGCCGGCCCAGCATCTCAGCGTAAACGTTGGGACGCAGCGGCAGGAACGGGGAAGCGAAGCAGGTGGAGAAAGTAGCCAGCGGTTCCTTGCCCAGCCCAGCCTCCGTACCCGCTA
>DASVBI010000650.1:0-3851 GCA_036375915.1 Terriglobales bacterium
CGCAGGGAAAATCGTTTGAGGAAGACCTGGTCTTCTTCGATCCTGACGCCCTTGCCGGTGACCTGCACGAACAGGTGGAGGGTAACGATGCCAGCGCCTATAGCGCCCTCGTGCTGGGCACGCGCGACTACTGCCGCAAGTGCGGGTTTACACGGGTGACCATTGGATTGAGCGGAGGCATAGATTCGGCGCTCACGGCTTGCATCGCCGTAGACGCGCTGGGTGCGGAAAACGTGCTCGGGGTCAGCATGCCCAGCCAGTATTCCTCCCAGGGCAGCGTTGAGGATTCGCGGGCGCTGGCCGCCAACCTGGGTATCCGCTTCGAAGTGCTGCCGATTGGCGAGTTATTCGACAGCTATCGCAGGTCGCTGCGGCCGGCCTTTGGCAACCTGCCGGAAGACGTGACCGAAGAGAATATCCAGTCGCGCATCCGGGGCACGCTGCTGATGGCGCATTCCAACAAATTTGGGGGCATTGTGCTCTCCACCGGCAACAAATCGGAACTGGCGGTGGGCTACTGCACCCTGTATGGTGATATGGCCGGAGGGCTGGCGGTAATTTCCGACGTACCCAAAACCATGGTTTACCGGCTGGCGGAGTATGTAAATTCGCAAGCTTCGCGAATTCCGCAGGCCACGATTGAGAAGCCGCCTTCGGCGGAATTGCGGCCCGACCAGAAGGACACGGACACGCTGCCGCCCTACGAGGTTCTGGATCGAATTCTGGAGGACTACATCGAGGACCTGAAGACTCCGAAGCAGATCGCCCAGGAGCGCGGCCTCGATTCCGGGCTGGTGCGGCGGGTGGTGTGCATGGTGGACCGGTCTGAGTACAAGCGCCAGCAGGCTGCGCCGGGGCTGAAGATTACGGAGAAGGCTTTCGGCGTGGGACGCAGGTTCCCGATCGCGGCCAAGTACGAGTAGGTCCGAGAATCTGTTCACCACAGAGGCACAGAGAAGGGCATTTTGAAGCATTTTTTGGCTGTCCCACAGTTCACCGTTGCACCAGAAATTGCCAAAACGAAGGAAGAATCAATCAATGTCCCACAGCCCCCGCAAACTAGTTATGCTGTTGCTGATCGGCTATGCCAGCCTGAGCTTAGCGGCAAAGCAGAAACCGTCCCCGGCCAAGGCCCACGGCGCTGCGCCCGCCGCCAGCGCATCGCACCTGCCCACCGAAACCACGGTGAATGAATTCCTGAAGCACATGTTCGGCTACGACGGCTCCATCAGCTGGAAGGTGGAGTCCATCAAACCAGCCAAGGATCCTTCGGTGGCCGAGGTGAATGTGATCATGACCGGCAAGCAGGGGGCAGAAAGGCTAACCTTCTTCGTGACGCCGGATAACCAGTACGCCATTTCCGGCAACATGGTGCCTTTTGGCGCCAATCCCTTCGCCAAGGCGCGCGCGGAACTGGAGCGGGGAGCGCATGGCCCGTCTAAGGGCCCGGCCAATGCCCCGGTTACGCTGGTGGAGTTCAGCGACCTGCAGTGCCCGCACTGCAAAGAGGCGCAGCCAACGCTGGAAAAGCTGCTGGCGCAGGAGCCAAATGTGCGCTTCATCTCCGAAAATTTTCCCCTGCCCTCGCACAATTGGGCGTTCAAAGGAGCTTCCTTTGCCGCCTGTGTGGCCCAGGAGAACAGTGCCGCCTATTGGAAATTCGTGGACAGCGTATACGACCAGCAGCAGAACATCACGGAATCCAATGCGGAGCAGAAGCTGACCGACCTGGCCACGGCGGCAGGAGTGAACGGGAAGGTTACAGCGGCCTGCGCAGCGGAGCCCGCGACCAAGCAGCGGGTGGAGCAGTCCATTGCCTTGGGCAAGGAAGTGGGCGTCACCGGCACGCCTACGCTCTACATCAACGGCCGCGCCACCGGTATGGGCATTCCCGTGGAAGTTCTGAAACAGATAGTGGACTTCGCCGCTATTGAAAAATAACTCCCGGGCAAGCTCTGGCGAGAGGTTTGGCGTGGCGGATAGTAAAAAGCGATAATTCTGCTCATGGCCCATCCGGCGATTCTGACCCCCGACTCGATGCGCGCGGAAAAGCGCGCCGTCGCCGGCAACTCGGTGGTGGCCGCCATCGGCATTACCGCGCTGAAAATCGTTGTCGGCGTCTCTACCGGCAGCCTGGGCATTCTTTCCGAGGCCGCTCACTCGGCTCTCGACCTGATTGCGGCGCTTATCACTCTTTTTTCCGTCCGGGTATCGGACAAGCCGGCGGATGCCGACCACCAATACGGCCACGGCAAAGTGGAGAGCTTTTCTGCGTTCCTGGAAACCGGCCTGCTGCTGCTCACCTGCGTGTGGATCATCTACGAGGCCATCATCCGCCTGTTTTACCGGCACATTGAAATCGAGCCCAGCCTGGCCGCGTTCCTAGTCATGTTCCTGTCCATGGGGGTGGACTTCTGGCGTTCGCGGGCGCTGGGGCGCATTGCCCTCAAATACGACAGCCAGGCGCTGGAAGCCGACGCGCTGCACTTCAGTACCGACATCTGGTCAAGCGCGGTGGTGGTGCTCGGACTACTGCTGGTGACCATGGGCCGAATTTTTCGCGTGGACTGGCTGCGCGACGCCGACCCCATCGCCGCCCTGTTCGTGGCCTGCGTCATTATGTATGTGAGCTCGCGGTTGGCGCGCAAGACGGTGGATGCCCTGCTGGACGCCGCCCCCGCTGGGGTGCGCTCCCGGATCATTGACGAAATTGCCAAGTTGGAAGGGGTACTGGAACTTGATCGCGTGCGCATCCGCCGGGCGGGGAATCACTACTTCGCCGACGTCTCCGTGGGGCTGGGGAGGAATCTCACCTTCCAGCGTTCGGAGCAGATGGCGCATTCGGTCAGGGCAGCGGTACACCGGGTTCTCCCCGATGCCGACGTCATGGTGCATTCCATTCCCCAGGCCCATGGCGGGGAAAACATTTTCGACCGCATCCGCGCGGTGGCCATGCGCAACAACCTGAACGTGCACGACGTGAGCGTGCAGGACCTGCGCGGCAAGCTGCACGTGGAGCAGCACCTCGAGTTGGACGAACAGCTCAGCCTGCTGCAGGCGCACGACCGCGTCACCACCCTGGAATCGGAGATTCGCAGCGAGGTCCCCGAAATCTCCTCCATCCTCACGCACATCGAAAGCGAGCCGTCCACCATCGAGCCTGGGGACGAGATCGCGGAGAACCGTGATTTGGAATGGCGGCTCAAGCGAATCGTTAAAGATTTCAGGGAAGTAATTGATTTACATGATGTTCAGATCAAGCGCGTACGCGGGCGATTGTACCTGTCCTGCCATGTGACCATGTCCGACAGTCTGCCGCTGTCGCGCGTGCACGATGTGATTACGGAGTTAGAGATCCGCTTCAAGCAGGCCGCGCCCGAGTTGTTCCGGGTGCTGATCCATCCTGAGCCGCAGGCGGATAACACCCGGTAATTGACGATTGAGGATTGAAGATTGAGGATTAAAAACCGATCTACGCAGTTGTCAACGGACTCTCTGATGCGAAGCTGTGGATTCCTCGCGCTTGTCAACCCGAAGTACGGTTCGGCGAGAAGAGACAAAAATTGCCAGAAGTTGGTTTGCCTCGGATAGCAGATCCTTGAGTTGGTTTTCTCGGAAGATTCCCAGGCTCAATAGCAATTCTAGCCAGAATACCGTCTCGTCAGCTTCCTCAATAACGAGGCCGGTTTTTGCGGCGAATTCCGTTTTCGACCGGGCGCGGCAAACTGCTCTGTAATTCGCTCCCACCGAGGTGCCGCTGCGGAGCAGCTGGGAGCCAATAACCCTGGCCTCAGGTGTCACTGGAAGTTTTCGATACAGTCTCACGATACGAATCGCGAAATTACGTGTTC
>DASVBI010000470.1:0-3345 GCA_036375915.1 Terriglobales bacterium
CGCGGGCGGCACATGGGGACGGAGCAAACGGACCTGAGGAGCAGTTGGGAAAGGGGCACCGTGGGGATTAAGCACGGGGGCGGCGTTCATGATTGTCCCTCCGCAGCCGCGGCCTGCCAGTGCAAAGAGCACACACAGCGGCGGCAGATGGGGTTATCGGCGATGGAAAGGGATTGCCGGAACGCCAGGGCAGATTCGCTATTGAGAACGTCCTGTAAAGAACCCGAGGAAATATTCCCCAGCGGGGGATGGAAGAAACACGGCCGGACTGTTCCGTCGGCCTCCACCACCGCGGAAACCCAGGGTGCGTTACAAATGGGAGAAACCGGCTCAGCCAGTCCCAGGTGAGCCCGGAAATGCAGCGCGATGCGTTTCAGCTTCTGCCGGCTTTCCGCGATAAAGCCCGAAGCAATCTCGGGAGCATACTGCTGCAGCATGCGGTCGAGCTCGCGCTCCAGTTCATCCACTTCGCCGGCGGAGAGAGCGACGAGGGCGGTGTGATCCTGGGTCCAGCCGCTGGCCCGGTTGAACGCCGAGGAAGTGAGGTCGGCGGCAAGAAAGGAGATCGAGTTCAGCTCCAGGACCTTGGCGGTGCTGGCAGTTGCGCAAAGATGACGATGATTGCTCTTCTGCACAGTGCAGCGGGCACTGATGGGCATCTGCGGCCGTAAGCGGCGCACGGCGGCGATTCCCTGAGCCAGACGTTCAAAAGCGCGCGGTCGTTGGCGGATGTATTCGTGCACCGCGGGCGGCCCGTCCAGGGAAACAATAAGGTCATCCACCACGGCCGCGACCAGTTCCGCTTGCGGACGGAGCAGCAGGCCGGCGGTTAGAAGGGTCACGCGCACGCCTTCGACGCGCAGGAGCTTACACAGGGCTGCCAGGTCGGAGTGCAGTTGGGGTTCGCCGCCCGACAACACAACCCATCGCACCTGTAGATCGCGAAGCGACTGCAGTTGTTTCTCGAGATCGGCGGCAGTGATCTCCCGCACCTGCCGAATGCGCCAGATGTCACACATGACGCAGCGGCAGTTGCAGCGGTTGTGGGGAAAAAGCACCAGCACCGGCAAGCGGCCGATGCGTTGGGCCTCGGCGCCCGCAGGCGGGGAGGATATCTGGGCAGCGGGAGAAGTCACAGCCGCACCTGCTTTCCCGCCAGCTGGAGATTGTGGCCAAGGTGGGGAGTTGCTTGTGCGCACAACCATTCCAGGGGAGCGCGAATGTAGCGCTCACTTCGGTCTACCTGGACTTTCTTGAAACTGCTGCACAATTCCGGCGGACCGCGCCGGACAATCTCCGGGGCGGCCAGCCGTGTTT
The DNA here is from genome assembly GCA_036375915.1 of Terriglobales bacterium. Lineage (GTDB taxonomy): Bacteria > Acidobacteriota > Terriglobia > Terriglobales > Acidobacteriaceae > JAICWP01. The sequence goes on from DASVBI010000470.1 coordinate 1,318, forward strand.
CGCCTCCCAGAATTACCAGTTCAACGCGGGCAAACGAGGCAGAGGCAAGCGCCTGGGCCGGCATAGCGCGGTGGTCCAGGTCAGTGAGCGCGAACAGGTCAGCCACCCCGCCCCGCGCGATTCGGCCCTCGCCATTGCCCAGGCCGAGAGCGTCGGCAGGCCGGGAGGTGACCATCTCGTAGATTAATTCCGGCGGGACAGCCAGTTTGGCGCAGGCAAAGGCAATTTCGTCCAGCAGGTCTCCGCAACTGGTGAGAGGCGAATCACTTCCTAAAATCACTCGCGGGTTGGCTTCCGCCACCGCCACGTTGATGGTGCGGCCCAACGTGAACAGGTTGGAAGAGGGACACCAGACCGCGGAAGCGCCGCGCTCCTGCACCAGGGCCCAGCCGCGGGCATCCAGTCCCACCGCATGGATCAACACCGTGCGCCGGGTCAGGCATCCCAACCGGTCCAGCTTGAAAACTTCGTTACGGCTGCGGGTGTCAATGCCTTCCCCAAGATGAATGAAAAAGGGAGCCTCCGCCGGCGTGGCGCGAAATGCACCGGCAACATCCTGTCCCATGGTAAGCGAATGAGCCCAGCCGTAAGGCTTTAACACGCGTACGGGGAATGCCGGATTGTCAAATTCTGCTTCGTAAGGATTGTGCTGGCAGACGGTTGTCACGCCGCAGGCCAGGTTCTTTACGCCACCCCACCACAGGCGCACTGGCTTAGCCACCTGGCGGTGGTTCAAGACAGGAGGGGCCTCCGGTTTGTAAATGTCGCGCGCCCAGTTCTGGAAGTTCCTGTAGGGACCATTTCCCAGGCGTGGGAACAGGCTGAACTCAAGGTGGTCGTGGCTGTTTATAAGGCCAGGAAAGAGCAGATAGCCGTCGAGATTCAGTTCGGTGCCCACACGGGATTTGCGGGAAACGGGACGCGTGTTCAGGCTGACGACGCGTCCGCCGCGAATCTCCAGGTCAGCGCGGATGGTCTCCGTGGGGCCAAGCACAACGCGGGCGCCAGTAAGGCGGAGGGTCTGCCGGCCGCTCTGCTCGGTGCGGTCGTGGCCCATCCCCGAGCTGCGCGGTGATTCCGGGTCGCATCGGAAGTGCCATATCAAAGCTGCGGGTAGTTGGCTGGTCTGCTCGAACAGTGCGGATTTGCCGCGCTGCAGGAATATGCTCCGCTCAGCTTCTCCGAAAGCGGGCTCCCGGCAGCAAAGCAAACGAAACCCCAAGCCGGCCAGCAAACCGCAGAGTTCCACCGGAGAATGGGAATAAGCCTCGATGTGGCAAACCCTGTTTTCATGATGGAAGGTGCGTTGCCATCCTCGGGCGCGGGCGTCGGGATGCAATTCAGAGATGAACAAATCGGCTCCGCGGCGGGCCACGCGAGCGATCTGCCGCACGAAATTCTCCAGGTTGGATATGTATCCCAGCACGAAGGAGCAGATGAGAAGGTCGGCGCAGGAGGCGCGCAGGGGAAGCGCGCCGCAGTCCGCCCGCAGTAGACGGTTCTTGAGCCCCGGCTTGGCGGCGGCTTGAACCAGCATTTCGGGAGACTGGTCCACTCCGATGGCGGTCTGTGCCCCGGCGGCGAGCGCGCGCCGCAGCCAGCGGCCAGTGCCGCAACCCACATCCACGACATCTCTGCCCGGCACCAGCGGCAGCAGCATCGGACCGAGAACGCGCTCCTCCAGCGCAAGCAGAGGATTAGGTTCGCTGTCGTAAGTCGGAGCCCAAAGGCGATACGCCTCACGTGGCGGCAGCAGGCGCGGGTTTGCCGAGCAGCTCAGAAAATCCTGCATTCAGACGCTCTCGAACTTGGGTTTGCGCATTTCGACGAACCGTTGTGCCCAGCGCAGTTCCACCGGGGCCGCATACACGCGGGCAAGATAGCGCCAGGAACTGAGAGCCTGGAGGGCGCGGCGGCTCCAGGCCGGCATGCGAATGTCCTGGACCGTGGGCCAGCGGGCCGCAACCACCACCTCGAAGTTGTCAATGCGGCGTCGAATGCGCGGCTTCAGCCAGGGCGTCTTCGGAT
>DASVBI010000409.1:0-9714 GCA_036375915.1 Terriglobales bacterium
CAGAATTTGGCAAGCCCGCACCCGGCCGGGCATGGGCAAAGCGTACATGTCATATCTGGAACAGACCGGGCTTAAGGAATACAAGGCCACCCAAGGATGCAAGGAGGTACTGGTGCTGACCCGCGAGATCGGCGATGTGACCGAGTACGTTCTGATCACGCTTTGGGAGAGCATGGAGGCGGTGCGGCGCTTCGCCGGGCCGGAGCCGGAACGAGCGGTTTACTATCCCGAAGACGACCGCTACTTCCCGGAAGAGGAGCGGACGCCGAATGTGCGGCACTACGAAGTGGCTGGAAAGCCTTGACGTGGTCTGGACGGCACCGGCTAAGGCGGGCGAAGGCGCGCGCGTAACCAAAGGCTTATTCCGCCAAAGCTCCTGGTTCCGGAAGGGCGGCTAGCCGCGGACGTTGATCTTGGAGAAGGTCAGCACGGCGCGGCCGGAGGTGGGCCGGCCCAACTGGGTTGCCGGACGGAAAGTGGTGAAGATGAGGGTACGGTTCAGTTCGGGCAGAATTTTTTCCGAGTCCTTGGGCCCGGAGAGAATGCGGTAGTCCTCAACCCGTCCCTGGGCGTCCACATAAGCTTCCACCACCAGCGAATCGGCGCTAATAGAACCCACGCCCATTCCCGCGGGCCCGGAGGACTGCAACCGGGGCGGGGTATAGAAGCCCAGGGGCACATCCTCGCTGGACGCCTGCAGCTGCGAGGGCAGGGAAAAGAAGCCGAGCAGCAGACCGAAGACCAGAATGGCGGCGACCGCGCCCACGGCGGCGGGCACAATCACGGCATCGAGGGCGTTCTGCAGACGAATCCACACGCCGGCCAAGTAGGGTCGGCGCACGGCAGCGGCTTCCTGGGAAATGGCGACACGCAGGCGCAGCGCCAGGTCTGCGGGCGCCTGTTTGCGGCCCACCATGCCGAGCAGGGCCTGAGAGTGAGTGAGCAACGCGTACTCGCGGCCGCACTCGGAGCAGTTGCCCAGGTGCTCGCGTACGGAACGCATCTGCTTGCCGCTCACCGCCCCATCAAGATAGGGCGAGAACAAAGCTCTTGCCTGGGTGCAATTCATGATGTCACCTCAAGCTGGTCGCCCCTGCCCAGCGTTCCCGCGCTCCGCGGCCGCTTACGCGTTTCCGGCAGCAGCAGCCCCAACTGCGGTCCGGCCTGGCGGATGTACCCGGCCAGGCGCTGTTTCAGAGCTTCGCGTCCCCGAGTAAGCCGCGATTTCACCGTGCCCAGATTGGTCTGGGTGATCTCCCCGATCTCCTCGTAGGACATCTCTTCCAGGTCGCGCAGGATGAGCGTGGTGCGAAACGGTTCCGGAACATGCCGCAGCTCTTCTTCCACCCGCGCCCTCACTTCCGCATGCACCGCGCTGTCGAAGGGCGACTCCCGGGAATCCACCAGCTCCGCGTGGAGTTCCTGCCCCTCCTGGTTGCGTTCGGGCACATCCACCGAAGTCTCACGCCCTTTGTGGCGGAACCACCAGCGCCGGTGATTGGAGGCCTCATGCAACGCGATGCGATAAATCCAAGTCTTCAAGCTGGATTGCCCGTTGAAATTCTTCATGCCCCGGAACACCTTGAGGAAAACTTCCTGCACGGTGTCCGCGGCGTCCGCTGGTTCATTCACAATGTGATAAACCAGGTTGTAAATGGGCTGATGATATTGCCCAATCAGCCACGAGTAAGCTTCTTCGGACCCGGCCTTCAGTTCCGCCACAATGGCGGATTCTTCAGCCCGAATCCCGATTGCACTGGCCAGATCTCCCAAGGTGGTAGCTCCCGCCCCTGCTTTGACGGCGACAACCCTCATTATAGGATCTCCGGGTCCTAACTCCTAGGAACCTACCCCTGGTCCTGCTTACCCCCTCTACAATAGACCCCACCAGAGGGTTGGGAGTTCCCTGGAAAAGTGTTGAAAATAGTTGCACTTAGGGCTGGGTTTCCGGCAAAGGTAACCAGGAACGGGGTTACGACGGACCAAAAGGCGCCCGGTAATGGCAGCAATCAAAGGAAAGTAAGTTCGGCTTACCGCTAGCTAATTATCAGGTACACGTTTCCGCTTTACTGAGGATTTTGAGTGGCGGCGGGCTTCTTTTCTGCTTCGCCATTGGTGGTTTTCGTCGCCGCATGATGAACCACGCGCTTTTTGCGCACCGGCTTCTTCGCCGGCTCATTATCGTCAACCACAACTTTCTTGGGGGGAGCAGCCTGGGCGGCGGCCTGTGCGGCACGGGCTTCACCGCGCAACCGGGTCAGCTCGGTTTCCTTGCTGCTGGCCAGGGTGGAGACGCGGTCGGCCAGTTCGCGCCGGATCTGTTCAACGGAGTTCAAATCGTTGGCCAAGGGCTGGTAATCATCCCTGGGACCGAAGGCGCCGGCGGACTCGGCCACGGAGCTGAGCACGTCGTAAAGGGCGTCCAGGTTGCGGTAGAGGGTAAAGCTGGCGGCAATGTCGTCAGGGTTGGCGCGCACCGCGCTGATCATGCCGGGGAGGGCAGTTTCCAGGTTGCGCAGAATGGATTGGCGGTTGGACTCGGACTGTTGCTTGGCGCTGCCCGGCGCCTTCCACTTGCTGATGCGCAGCCGGCTGAGGTCGGAGGCGGCAGAAGTGGCGGTGGACTCCAATTGCGACATGAGGGCATTCACCAGGTTGGCGGTGGCGTAGGGCACAGGTGGCGGCGGGGCCGCATTCTGTCCGCGCGCCTGAGCCGCGGCCGGTAAGCTGCCTACTGCCAAGATCAGGAGGAAGATAAAGCTGAATTTCATGGTTTGCGTCCCCTAGTGCCGGCTTGCCCCGTTACCCTGACCGGCGCCCGGCGCCTCTTACATCCCCTCAGCATAACCGCTTTGCGGGGATTTAGGAAAGTGAGGCGGAATTGTGGCTGGCATCAGCTACTCGTAGCGCAGCGCCTCGATGGGGTCGAGGTTGGAGGCGCGAATAGCCGGGATCAGGCCGCTGACAATGCCGACCACGCCCAGAATCGCGGTGGCGATCAGCAATACATTCAGCGACACGGCCAGGTGGATATCGCCGGCGCTGGCATGCTTGGCCATGGCGCTGTAGAAGGTCAGGGAGCCGAGGCTATAGGCCGCGACGTAGGAGAGAGCCATGCCGAGCACGCCGCCGGCGGCGGTGATGAGCAGCGCCTCGCTGAGGAACTGCAACAGGATGTCGCGGCGGCGCAGCCCCAGCGCCTTGGCCATGCCGATTTCGCGGGTGCGCTGCGAGACCGCGACCAGCATGATGTTCATCAGGCCGATACCGCCTATGCCCAGAGTCAGCGTGCCGATGAAGCCCAGCAGCACCTTGAGCCCGGTGGTGATGATGACAAACTGCTTGAGCTGCTTGCGCAGGTCGAAGATGAACAGCGCGCGTTCATCCTTGGGGTTGAAGCCGTGCACCAGGGCCAGAGTTTCCCGCACCGACCTCACCACCGCCTCGTCGGCCAGACCGTTATAGTCCAGCCAGATGCCGCCCAGGTAGCGATTGTCCTGCAACGCCCCCATGGCGGTGTAGGGGATGTAGACAATGCGGTTGATATCGTCGTTGCCTTCCTGCATACGGACCTGAAGCAAGCCGACCACTTCAAAACTCACGCCGTTTATGCGGATGCTCTGGCCGATAGCGGGAGCGCCGGAAAACAGCTTCTCCTTGATGTCGTTGCTCAGGACGGCAACGCGGGCGTGGGTCTCGTCCTCCCGCCGGGTGAAGAAGCGTCCGTCAGCCAGTTTGAGAGCCCAGATTTGCTGCGCTCCCGGATCAATGCCGGTGATAGGCACATTGGCCACGCGGTCCTGATTCTGCACGTTGAAGTTCTTGTCCAGTTCGCGGGAGATGTGCAAGAGGAGGGGCACGCTGCTGCGCAGGTTATCCACGTCGTCGCTGGTGAGGCGAATCTGCCGGCCGGCCTTGCTGCCGCCCACCTGCAGGGAAGTGCGGCCGGGAAAAATACCCACTGCCTTGGAGCCGTAGCTGCTGAAAATGTTGTTAATGGCGACGCCGAATCCGTTGCCGTAGGCCAGCAGCAGCACCACGGTGGCAATGCCCCAGGCCATGCCCAGGAGGGTGAGAAAGCTGCGGCGCCGGTTCCAGCGCAGCGCCTGCAGCGCCTCGTTCAGGATTTCGCGCTTCCTCATTCCTGCCTCAGCGCCTCCACCGGTTCCAGCATGGCGGCTTTGCGCGCGGGATAGAGCCCGGCCGCGGTGCCCGCCAGGGCCAGCGCGCCCACCGCGATCACCGCCGACCAGGCCACGATTTTTGGGGGGTCAAATCCCTCCGGCGCGGGCAGGCCGCGGAGCAGGCGAGTAAGCAGCGCCGCCCCGCCTATGCCGATGCTGCCGCTCACCAGGGTGAGCAGCGCTCCCTCCAGGGTGAATTGCAGAAGAATGTTGCGCCGGGTGGCGCCCAATGCTTTGCGAATTCCGATTTCGCGCGTTCGCTCACTCACCGTGACCAGCATGATATTGATCACGCCGATGGCCCCCAAGCCCAGCGTGATCAGGCCTACGCTGCCCAGGAACCAATCCATCACGGTGAAAATCTTCAGCACCATGTCGAAGCTCTGCACGCTGTCCCACTCGTCGAAGGCATCTTCGTTGCGCCAATCGAAGTGGTGATTCCGGGCCACGATGCGGTGCACTTCCCTCTGGGCCTGTTCGTGCTCGGCGCGGTTGCCGGGCTGGTAATTGATGTAGGAAATGGCGTTCAGCGTTTCCCCGACTTTCTCCGCCGGGAAAAGGTCGCGCATGGTGGTGAAGGGAAGGAACATGCGCAGGTTGAAGTCGTTATTCTGCCCGTGCCCGATGCGCTGCAGAATGCCGATCACCTGGAAACGCACACCGTTGAGCAGCACATAGCTGCCGACCGCCTCTTCATGGGGAAAGAGAATGCGGCGGGCCTCGTCGCCCAGCACCAGCACGGGGAGCTTTTGCTGCTCATCGTCGAGGTTAAGCCAGCGCCCGGAAGCGATGGGCATGTAGCGAATAAGGTTGTAATTGGGGTGACACCCGCAACCTGGCCGTTGGTGGAGGTGTAGTCGCTGACTGCCTGGATATCGCTGCGCTGCAACACCGGGGAAACCTCCTTGACTGCCGGCGCCTGGGCGGCAATATCCAGATAGTCCTGCTGGGTGAGGTAGTACTGCCGCATGCCCACGAAGCTGCCTTCAACGCTGGGGGCGCGCCCGGGAAAAATGAACATGACGTCATTGCCCAAGGTGGACATTTCGCGCCGGTTTCCGGAGCGAAAGCCCTCGCCCACGCCCACCAGCAGGAGCAGGGAACCGACGCCCCAGGCGATGCCGAACATGGTGAGGAACGAGCGCAGTTTGTGCGCCCAAAGAGCGCGGCCAATCTCCCCCAAAGTGTCCAGCAAGGTTCGCATCAGAGGGCTCAGTGACTATTCTAGACACCGGGGCAGGAGAGTAAGTAGAACGCTGACAAAAAAGCGGGTCAGGAGGGGAAAAGTAGGAGTCGAGCGGGTCCGAATTTGCGCAACCCGCATCCAATCATGTATACATCCGCGTAGCAGTGCGACCAGCCTGGGGCGCGCACCAAGGAAATATCCGCAAGGGTACCTACGTGCCGTTGCCAGAGCGGCCGTTACGTGCGATTACATAGTCGAGGCGATCTAATAAATACCTCGTCCGCACGTTTTATCGGGCGCTACCTTCGGCCCACAGCGCGAGCAGAGACAGCCCAAGCCTGTGGGAGCGACAGCTGCGGCAGCGCCCGGCCAGAATCTCCAATGCGGGCGGGAGCATAGCAGCTCCTGCCCCGCTAAACCGTTGGTTTTTCAGGTTTGTTCGGATTTCAGAAATTTCCTTTACAATTCTGCGCTATCTCTCTAACTCCCCAGGCTGCAACAACTTAGATGAGAATCAATGGGGCGGGGGGTGGCCCGCCGGGCCGATACCGGCTTAGTCGGCTGCCGGGGGCTTTCGGGCGGCCGCCAGCTGCCGCACTGTCGCGATAAAGGCGGTTGTGGCCCGGGGGAGGGTACGGTCGCGGCGGTAGGCCAAGCCCAATTCCCGCCACAATTGGGCATCCTCCAGGGGAATCAGTTTGACCAGCCCGGCACGCACTTCATCACGGGCAAAGCTGGCGCTGATGAGCGAAATGCCCAGGCCGGCGGCGACGAAGCTCTTGATCATTCCTATGCTGGGCAGTTCCATCCTGACCTGGAGGTCGGCGTTGAAGGGGCGGAATATCTTGTCCAGCAGGCGCCGGGTGTGGCCGGTTTTAGGAAACAGCAGCGGTTCTTTGGCGATGTCGCGTACGGTCAGCAGCTCACGCCGGCTGAGCGGGTGCTGGCGGGCGACCATGACCATGAGCTGGTCGCGAAAAATCGGCTGCACCTTCAAACTGGGCGATTTGACGGGCAGGGTCACAATGCCCACATCAATCGCGCCGTTTTCCAGTTTCTCCACGATCTTGTAGCTGAAATTGCGGTAGATGCTGATCTGCACCTGGGGATGCAGGCGGCAATACTCGGCAAAGACTTCGGGCAGCACGTAAAGGCAGGTGGCCTCGTTAGCCCCGATCAGCAGAGTGCCGCGCGGCGTCTTGCCCTGGTCGGCGATGGCCAGCAGGGAATCGTCTTTGAGCTTGAGCAGGCGCTCGGCATAGTCGTGGAGGACGCGCCCGGCCGGCGTCAGACGCACCAGCTTGCCGGAGCGGTCCAGGAGCTTGCTGCCGTATTCCTGTTCCAACTGGCGGATCTGCGCGCTGACCGCGGACTGCGAGCGAAACACCTTTTCACCGGCGCGGGAGAAACTGCCCTGCTTGGTGACCTCCAGGAATGTGACCAGCTGATCGAAATCCATATTTTGGCGTGATTATAGTCCGCGCTGGGTGGCCTTCGCCGTGACCAGGTTCTGCGCCGCAGATCCGCGCGGACGGCAGACGGATTCTTTGCCGGAACGGTTGCAAGCCGTGCCCTGATACGAAGCTTGGGGGCGAGGGCGCCCGCGCCACAATATTCCAGTCGAGACGTAAACGTGTTACGTCGTCTCGCTCAGTTGGCCAGCGGCTCTTGTACGGGAACCAGCCAGGCCGCGTCCGGCACGGCGGTTTCCTGCTGGTGCAACCTTTCCAGAATGGGCGCCCAGGTATCGGCCACGCTGCAAGGCGGATGCAAGGGTTCTACCCGGAGCAGAGGAAGGCTAAAGTCACTGAGCAGGGTCATGGCCCTGGGACTGCTGGTGAGACGGACGTGATTGCGCAGCACCCGGCGCAGCCAGCGTCTTTCCGTCATCTCCACTTCGAGCAGGCGAACCGATTCCCGGTTGAAAGCGCCGGCAGAATCCTGCAGCACATAAGCCAAGCCCCCGGTCATGCCCGCTCCCAGGTTGGCGCCCGCCGGGCCCAGCACCAGCACCACGCCCGCGGTCATGTACTCGCAGCAATGCTGTCCGGCGCCCTCCACCACCGCCAGCGCGCCGCTGTTACGCACCGCGAAGCGCTCGCCGGCGCGTCCCGCCACGTACAGTTCTCCCGCGGTGGCGCCATAGAGAACGGTGTTGCCGGCGAGCACATCACCACGCCGGGAGGCCTCCGGGCCGTGGGTGATTACAATCCTGCCCCCGCTCAGCCCTTTGCCGACGTAATCGTTGGCCTCTCCCAGCAGCCGGAAGTGGAGATCAGAAGTGAGAAAAGCACCAAAACTCTGCCCCGCTGTGCCTACGAATTCGTAGCTCACGGGGGCGATTTCCGCTGCTTCCCCGCGCCGGGTCAAATCGCCGCTCAAACGAGCGCCGATGGCGCGGTCGCAGGTGGCAATGCGGAAGCGACGGCGGCGCGAAAGTTGCTCCAACCCCTCGGCGGCCGGCATCATCTCGGCGTGCAGGCGGCTGAGGTCTTCGCGCGGACACGCAGGCTGCGCCGGACCCTGCACCGGCTGCAGCAATCCGCCCAGTGCACGGCCTGCTTGCGGGTCGCGGGGACGAAGGAACTCCACCGCGCCCACAATGTCATCAATCGAGGCCGCGCCTAGTTTGCCCAGCAGTTGCTGGACATCGGCGGCCAGCGCCCGGAAATACTGCATCACCATCTCCGGTTTGCCGTTAAAGCGGGTGCGCAGCTTTTCATCCTGGGTGGCGATGCCGACCGGACAAGTATTCAGGTGGCACTGGCGGGCCATGACGCAGCCGATGGCCAGCAGGGCGGCGGTGGCGAACCCGAACTCCTCGGCGCCCAACAGCGCGGCCATGATGATGTCGCGGGCAAACTTCAACCCGCCATCCACGCGCAGCCGCACCCGCCCGCGCAGTCCGGCGCGCACCAGGGAGGAATGTGCGTCGCGCAGGCCCACCTCCCAGGGCAGTCCGGTGTTTTTGATGGAAGTCATGGGCGAGGCGCCGGTGCCGCCATCGTGGCCGCTGATGGTGATTACGTCGGCGCCCGCTTTGGCCACGCCGGTGGCGATCATGCCCACGCCGCTGCTGGAGACCAGCTTCACGCCGATGCGGGCGCGCGGATTTACCGCCCGCAGGTCGTAAATCAACTGCGCCAGATCTTCGATGCTGTAGATGTCATGGTGCGGGGGCGGCGAAATCAGGCTCATGCCGGGCACGGCATGGCGCAGGCGCGCGATGTAGGGCGTGACCTTACTGGCCGGAAGTTGTCCGCCCTCGCCGGGCTTGGCGCCCTGGGCAATCTTGATTTCCAGTTCGTCGGCGTGCACCAGGTATTCGGTGGTCACGCCAAAGCGCGCCGAAGCCACCTGCTTCACCCGGTTGTTGGCCGGGCCGCCGTGGCGGTAAACGCGGGGATCCTCGCCGCCTTCGCCGGTATTGCTGCGGCCGCCGAGCCGGTTCATGGCAATGGCCAGGGTGCGATGCGCCTCCGGCGAGATGGCCCCCAGGGACATGGCCTGGGTGCTGAAGCGGCTCAAGATGGAAGCTTCGCTCTCCACATGAGCCGGAGTTGCCGGCGCGGCGGCGGGAACTATTTCCACCAGGTCACGAACTGAAGTTTCGCCTCTCTCGCCAATTTGGGCAAAGGCCTGGTAGGTGTTTTGGCTGGGCGACTTGACGTACTGTTGCATGCGGCGCACCACTTCCGGGGAGTTACCGTGCGCTTCGCCCTGATGGCGGAAGCGGTAGAGGCCGGCATCGCGCAACTCGCCATTTTCCGGGGTAAATGCCGCGGCGTGAGTGTCCAGCGCGTCCTGCAGAAGGTCAGGCAAATTCTTGCCGCCCAGGGCGGAGGGAGCATCCTCAAAGAACCGTTGGCAGAGGTCGGGATCCAGGCCGACAATCTCAAAAAGCTGGCTGTTGCGGTAGCTGGCCATGGTGGAGACGCCCATGCGTGCCATCACCTTGCGCAAACCAGCTTCCAGCGCGGCGCGGAAGCAGGCCGCCCCATGCTGCCTTTCGGCCGCCAGTTCCAGGGCCAACCAAGGCACCACCGCCGCGGCGCCGGCTGCGACCAGCAGCGCGAGATGGTGGGTGTCAATCACCTGACCGGTTTCGACCAGCAGCGGGATTTGCCATCCGCCGGCTTCGATCATGGATTTCCAGGCGGCGGCTGTAGCCAGCAAGGCGGGGAGCGCCGCTCGATTGCTGCTGACGGCGCGATCGCTCAAGATGACCAGGGCCGACCCGGCCGCAGCGGCGTGCCCTGCTTGCCGGCTGATCCGATCAATGGCGGCCAGCGCGTTCTGCACCCCCGCACTGGTTTCAAAAGTCAGATCAATGTGGTGCGGGGT
>DASVBI010000403.1:0-4005 GCA_036375915.1 Terriglobales bacterium
AAATACTCATAGGCGGCGCCGTGAATGTTGTTGGTGCCCGATTTGGTGACCGTATTAACCACCGAGCCCAGATTGCGCCCGTTGTCCGCCGTATAAGGGCTGTCCACCACCCGAAATTCCTGCACCCAATCCTGCGACGGGCTGACCCGCTGCACCCCGGAAATGCTGGTGGTGTAATCAATGCCATCGAGAGCAAAAAAGGAACTGTGGCTTTCACGGATACCGCCAAAACTGAGTTTGAGCACCGTCTCCGTAAACGGCGACTGCGATCCTACCGCGGTGCTGCGGCCCACATCCACACTGGGCGTGAGCAGGATGAAATCAATGAAGTCACGGCCGGAAATAGGCAGGTCGTTGATCTTGGGGGTGTCAATAACCTGGCTGACTTCCGACTGCTCGGTGTCAATGCCCTGTGCTGTTTCCTGCACCTCCACTTCTTGTTTCACGGTGATGCCCAGGGTGACGGTCAACGATGCGGTCTGCCCCACGGAAAGAGTCACTGGCATCTTCCTCGGCGTGAATCCTTTGATCTCCGCGGTCAACTGGTAGTTGCCGGGAGCAAGTCCGGGAATGACCGAGAGTCCGTGCGATTCGGTAATGTCGTTGCGCAGCACGCCCGTTTGCGTGTTCTTCACCGTGACCGTAGCCCCGGGAATAACCGCCCCTGTCTGGTCCTGTACTGTGACCCTCAGCGTAGCCAGTTCTTGCCCTGCTGACATCGTGGACAACAGAACAAGCGCAAAAGCGATACCCAGCAGGCGAAGCGAAGTTCGGCGCATTTCTCCCCCTAGAGAATCAGCGTTCGGTCCGCAGCACGTTCCCAAGTTGTCATTGAAAAGCAACCGCGCGGCTTTCTGAGAACGCCGTTGCCGCTAACACTTGTTACATGAAGCGCAACTCAGCCCCACCCCACGTGAATACTGAGTGTTGTCGAATGAAATAATTACGTAATACGTAACTCGCCGGATGAATATTTTTGCGGGACCTGCGACTACTCCGGTCGCGGTTACACAACTCCGGAAACCGGTTCGGAAAGAAAGCGGCTTATTCAACAACGGAGGGGGAGCATTGTCAAGAGCTTCGGCGAAAATTCAGGCAAAGGTATGGGAGCAACCGTCGCTGCGATGAAATTCACAACACCCGTGCCACGTTTCTGTAGACTCTCCCGCGCCTCACGCCGCCCCTGCCGCCATGCCGTTAATCAATTTCTCTGCTTCCTTGGCATCAAACCACCACGGCGTGTAGTCGGGCGGATTGTTGAAGCCGTTGCTGATCTTGGAGGCTAACCGCGGAATCTGGCTGGCGGCCCCCATCAGTTGCAGTATCTGCGGCGCCGGCGGCACCAGCAGGGAATTGGTCCAGCGCGTGACCCACTGCGCATAGTTCCAGAACTGATCGAAGGTTTCCTGCATCCAGGCGGCATCAAAGGGCTTGTTCCCGCGGTCGAGAATGCGTTGCAGGTAAATCGCGGCTCCTTTGCTGGCGGTATTTGAGCCTTGCCCGGTAATGGGATCGTTGGTGCAGACGACGTCGGCCATTCCCAGCGCCAGCTTGCCGGACGGCAGCTTACAGATGGGCTTTCGCACCGTGGGCGCAAACCGGCCGGCTAGAATGCCGTTGTCATCGGTGAGTTCAACCTCTCGGCAGCGATCCCCCTCGAGGGGCATCATCGTGTCCAGAATCCATTTGCTCTTGGCCAAGTGCTGCTCTGGCGTCTTCACATCCGCCCAGCAATCCATGGGACCGCCCGGCACTCCTTCGAACACCATGATCTCGCATGCCCCCGTCGTGGTCAGTGCGGGGAAAACAAAGTACTCGCCAACCCCGGGGAGCAGATTGAAGGAAACAGCGGTAAACGGCTTCCGCGGGACCATGCCCTTCACGTAGGTGAGCGCCAGGGCACGCATAGGCTGGCCGAACGGAGATTTTTCGGCGTCGCGCTCGAACATGCGGTTAATGTCGCCTTTACCCGCGGCCACAATCACCAGGTCGCTCTTCTTGCTGAACTCATCCACGTCCTTGGGGCCGGCCTCTTGAATCTTCAGATTGCCGCCCCGCTTGGCGAATTCCTTCATCCATCCGGAAAACTTTACCCGCTGGTCAACCGACTGGCCGTAGTGATCCAGCTTCGATTCCCAGAAAAGCGCCTTGGTGCGGTTGGGGCCGGGAATGGTAAAAGCAATGCCTTCGGTAATGGGGCATTCTTTTTCCCAGAAGTTGATGCCAAGTTCGCGCTCGTTCTGCAGCGAATCATGAAACATGAATTGGCTGGAGGAGACACGGCCCTCAAATATCTGCTCCGGGGTGCGGTTGGAAACCACGGTGACTTCATAATATTTGTGCTGCAGCAGGCCCAGGGCCAACTGCAGTCCGGATTGACCGCCGCCGACGATCACGATTTTGCGCATGTGTTCGCTCCTGTGGCCTTGGAATGCAAGTAGTATTGCGGAAACCTCAAAAACAGGCTGCCTACTATAACCCCAATTGTGGGCGCCCCGCAAAAAGCAAGTGCCGGCGGCGGGGCTGATTGGGGCGTACTTGTTCGCGGTGTGAACGACATGATAGGTTTGCCTTCCCAAAAGCGCAGACCGCGGGGGAGACTGTATGGACGGAATCAAAGGCAAAGTAAGCATAGTTACCGGCGGCGCCACCCTGATCGGGGCCGCGGTGGTGAGCGCCTTCCAGCGCGAGGGCGCCAAGGTGGTAATCGCCGACGTTAACGATGAGGGCGGGAAGGCTGTCGCCAGACAAGCCGGCAAGGATGTGCTGTTCGTGAAAACCGACCTGGGCGACGACGCGCAGATAGCAGCCTGCGTCGAACGCGCTGTATCCACCTTCGGCGGTGTGGATTTTCTGGTCAACCTGGCATGCGTCTACATAGACGATGCCCTGAATTCCACCCGCAAAGATTGGCTGGACAGTTACAACGTGAACGTGGTGGGCGGGGTGATGATGTTGAAGGCGGCGCGCCCGCACATGGTGAAGCGAGGTGGCGGTGCGGTAGTGAACTTTGGCAGCATCAGCGCCAAGGTGGCGCAGACCGGCCGCTGGCTTTACCCCGTGACTAAGGCCGCCATTTTGCAGCTCACCCGAAACGAAGCCATGGATTTGGCCGCAGACAAGATTCGGGTTAATTCTGTTTCTCCCGGCTGGACCTGGTGCCGCCTCATGGATGACCTCACTCATGGCGACAAAGCCAAGACCAACCGCGTGGGCGGTCCCTTCCACTTGCTGGGCCGGATAGGTGAGCCGGAAGAAGTGGCGCAGGCGGTGTTGTTTCTCTGCTCCAGTCACGCTTCGTTCATTACCGGCACCGACCTGGCGGTGGATGGCGGTTATTCCGCCATGGGTCCCGAGATGGCGGCTCCCGCTATCCCCAAGCTCATGGAATAAACCCGTTCTCCTGCCATGAAGCGTATCGCCATTGTCGGAGCCGGCCAGTCGGGCCTTCAGCTAGCCCTGGGCCTGCTCGGCGCCGGTTACGAAGTCACGCTTTACTCGGATCGTTCAGCCCAGGAAATCCACGACGGCTACGTGATGTCCAGCCAGTGCATGTTTGATTCTGCGCTGGAGATTGAACGCACCCTCAAACTAAATTACTGGGAAGAGGAGTGCCCCAAGGTGGAGGGCATCGCCTTCGCTGTCCCTGACGGGGTGGGAGGCAAGAGTCTGGACTGGGCTGCGCGGCTGGATGATTACGCGCAATCGGTGGACCAGCGCGTAAAAATTCCGCGCTGGATGCGTGAATTTGAAAAACGCGGCGGAAACTTGCGGATTTGCGCAGTCGGCGTAGAGGAACTCGAAAGCTGCACCCGCAGCCACGACCTGGTGATTGTGGCCAGCGGCAAGGGCTCGCTCGGCGGCATATTCGAACGTGACCCGCTGCGCTCGCCTTATTCGGAACCGCAGCGCGTCCTGGCCCTCACTTATGTCCGCAACATGCGGCCGCGCCGACCCTCTCCCGCGGTGTGTTTCAATCTGATTCCCAACGTGGGTGAGTACTTC
>DASVBI010000180.1:0-3337 GCA_036375915.1 Terriglobales bacterium
GCTCACGCCTTATGTGATCGTGTGGCAAACCAGCTCCCGGCGCGAGCAGGCGGTACTGGGCGATGACGGCGCGCACGAGGCGCAATCCCGGGCCGGCACCGTGGTAAGCACTCTGCTGGCTTACTGCGTGATGCTCGCGGCGGCGGCGGTGCTCCACTTCGCTCATCCTGTGGACATGACCACCACCCAGGCGGCGGAAGCCTTAGGGCCGGCGGCGGGCGGTTATGGCCCCATCCTTTTCTCCATCGGCATCATCGGAGCCGGCATGGTGGCGCTGCCGGTTCTGGTGGCCTCCATGTGCTACAGCATCGCCGAAGCTATGGGCTGGCGTTCCGGCCTGAGCGAGCATCCCTGGGACGCAAAGAGCTTTTACGTGCTGATTTCACTTTCCATGCTGGCTGCGGTGGTGCTGAATTTCACGCCTCTCAATCCGGTCAAAGCCCTGTACTGGTCGCAGATTCTGGCCGGCGCCCTGACCGTGCCCATTCTGCTCTCTATCCTGGTGCTGTCCAATGACCGGCGGATCATGCGCACCACCAACACCTTCTGGCAGAACTTCTGGATTGGCGGCGCCATTGGCGGGCTGATTGCGATTGGCGCGATTCTGCTGGCCTGGAAGCTCTGAGCCCCAGGTGGGGCAACCGCTCTCGACTTGCCCTGAAGTGACTCGTGTGGGGCAGCCGCCCCCGGCGGTCCGGTAGCTCTCCTAAATTGGCGCAAGAACTGCGGACCAGCAGGTTGCTAAAATGACCCTGTGAAAACACTCGGAGCTTTAGCCGTCGTTCTTGGGGCCTCTTTCGGTTTGATGGCGCAAAGCAAGCCGCTGGAGCTCACCTCAGAACCCGGGCACCACCTGGTGTTGCGTAACCAGTACACGCGCGTGTTTCAGGTAGAGGTGCCGCCGCACGCCTCCACCCAGCTGCATCTGCATCGCAACAGCTACCTGTTCGTAAACCTGGGCACAGCGCAGATCGAGAACGACGTTCAAGGCAAAGCGCCGGTCAAGATGAAGCTGCTGGACGGGCAGGTGGAGTTATCGCAGGGTCCGATTACCCACGTCATCCGCAATGTGGGCAACACGCCCTTTCGCAACCTGACCATTGAAATCCTGCGTCCGTCCTCGGCCCAGGAGCAGGGTGCGCCTCGCGAGCGCGGTCTGAGCCTGGACAGCGGTCTCATCATAGACACCCTGTACGATACCCCCCAGGTGCGGGTCTCCGAATTCCAGCTCAATCCCGGCTCGCACGTGGATATTCGCCAGGACCAGTGGCCGCATCTGCTGGTGGCGGTCAGCGAGTTGAAGCTTCGCGATCAGCGGCCAACCGGCCGCGGCCTGGACCTCAACCAGAAAGCGGGAGATATCTCCTGGTCGCAGGGCGGGCACGCGCACACCTTTACCAATCTGGGCCTGCAGCAGGCGCATTGGATTGACGTGGAGTTCAAGTGAAGTCTTCCGCCCAGCAGGCGGCAGCTCCCGCGGCTGCGGCTTGGAACCGGCCACGCCGCCCGGGGCAGACCCTGAAACTTCTCGCCGCAGCGTTGTTTCTGGCATTTGTTCTGCCTCTGGCGCTGCTGGCCGGACTTCTTGCCTGGCATCAGCACCGCATTCTGACCACCTGGCCGGCCGTAGATGCAGTGGTCGCCAGGGTGGACTCGACCACTACTACAACCCACACCTCGCGGTCTGCGATCACCTCCTATGGGGCCCGCTTCACCTTTCGCTACACGGCAGGCGGGCGGGTGTATGAGTCAAGCGTCGACCTGGGATACACCTCCTCCCTCCACTCCCAGATTGAGCGCTGGATGGCGCAGATGCCGGTGGGCTCGCACCAGCGCATCCGCTACGACCCCAGTAGCCCGGCCACAATCAACCTGGCCGCTGATTACACGCCCCGGTCCTTCGCTGCGCCCTATGCGCTGGCGAAGTGGGCGGGATGTATTGCGGCCGTATGTGTCATGCTGTTCTGGCTGGGTTGGCGAGCGGGGGGAGTCAGTAGTCAGGAGTCAGTAGTCGGGAGTCGGTAAACTTAGAGCGTTTCAAAGGGCGGGTTCAGCAAGCCGCGGATTTGCCCAGACTGTTTACCAGAGGGATTCCCTCGGTCACGGGTTTTGCGACGGGGACCTCCAAACCCTGCGGCCGCCGGGGAATGGCGCAACTGCCGTCAGACTACGGTTTTCGCCGCGCAACTCCGGGTTTATGGCTGACTCCCGACTACCGACTGCGGACTCCCGGGTCTCCCCCCTTGCGCTTTGACGTTCCGGGTGCTATAAATAATTCACCGACGACAAGCGATCGGGTATGTCTGTCTCTTGAGTCTTTTTCGAGTGGCGGGCATCAAATAGGAAACGCTTGAAATTGGTCCCGGCCACGGGGCTTATATTCGGGGACAAAGTTCCTCGAAGGGTTTAAGCGGTCTGGTAATCGCAGAAACCTCCAAAAGGTCTTTTTTCAGATTCATCTTCCGCGCGGCCTTGGTGCCGAAACGGCACTCGGGCAGAGGGCGGAAACGCGTCGTTTCACGCACATTCCAGCTCCGCTTAGGGCGTTGAGCGCCCTGGGGAAATGCTGTCGAAATCCTCTGGATTTCCGGCCGGCTCCCCAGGTTGACAGTGCGCGAAGGGGCGCGGTAAGGTGAAAAGGTTTTCCTCTGCGTTCTGGCTTGTCTAGAGCGTGGAGGAACGAGGACGGGCGTCCGGCAACGGATTCCCGGCTGAAACGCGCCGCTCAGGCGGAGAGCGCTTCGGTCTTTGACAACTAGGTTGAACGTGCCAGTCGTGAGAAAGGCTCCAACGCGCATGCAAATGCGTGGTGGAGACCCCGGAAGTGCTTGGGTTAAAAGTCCGAGCGATCTCACAAGATAGTCATTCCGGCTACGGCCGGAGTGGCAGTCTCTCCACCCAGGAGAGACATCAGGTTTCAAACGAGAGTTTGATCCTGGCTCAGAATCAACGCTGGCGGCGTGCCTAACACATGCAAGTCGAACGAGAAAGCGGGGGCAACCCCGTGAGTACAGTGGCGAACGGGTGAGTAACACGTGACTAACCTGCCTTCGAGCGGGGGATAACCCCGGGAAACCGGGGCTAACACCGCATAACATCCCAAGGTGAAACTCCTTGTGATCAAATGCGCAAGCAGCTGGAAGAGGGGGTCGCGCCTGATTAGCTAGTTGGTGAGGTAACGGCTCACCAAGGCGATGATCAGTAGCCGGCCTGAGAGGGCGCACGGCCACACTGGAACTGAAACACGGTCCAGACTCCTACGGGAGGCAGCAGTGGGGAATTTTGCGCAATGGGGGAAACCCTGACGCAGCAACGCCGCGTGGAGGATGAAGTCCCT
>DASVBI010000133.1:0-5603 GCA_036375915.1 Terriglobales bacterium
GGAACGAGCCCGTGCTCTGCCCGGAGTATTTTTCGTTGAGCTTGGCAATCAGGTCGGCGCAGAGCGCGACCAGGGGATCGTCTTCCGGAGCCTGCTCCGCTGAATCGCGTAAATCGGTCAGCAGAGCGAAGTGCAGGTTGGAATCGCGGTTGCCCAGGTAGCGGATTTCCAGGTCCTCCACCAGCTTTCTCACCTGGCGTTCATTCAGCAGCAGAGCGGGGACGGCGACCAGGGTGACGCAGTCGTCGGGAATGCCGCCCTCGGAAAAGTCCAGTTTGGGCAGAATCTGCGCCGGCAGCAGCACGCTGGTGATGTAGTTCATCACCTCAACCGCCGCCTGGGAACTGGGCAAAAACAGCGCCAGCATGGCCAGCAGAACCATGGCGGGTGAGCCGACCGTGCCGATTACACCCAGCAGAACCGCCACCATGACCCCGAACGTGATCACTTGTATGCCGGTGAGGTAGTAGGCGTCGGGATGGTGACGCAGAAACGCCCGCACCTTTTCCAGCGGTGGCGGTTGGAAGTTGGTGCGCTGCTTAAGCAGGCTGCTTCCCCGGCCCACCAGGTAGTAGCCCACATGGGAACGGCGTGCCGCCATTCGCGGATCGTGGTACTGGCGATGCCAGGCTTCCCGGGCCAGGGACAAGGCCTCGATGGCCACATCCATTTCCGTTTGCCGGCTGTGGAGCGCGATCCTGGCGACCGCCTTGCGATACAGGTCGCGGCTGTCGTAATCCATGCGGGGGTAAGCGCGCTGGGGATCTTCGCGCAGCACGCGATCGAAAAGGATCAGGGGCTCGAGCACTTCCTTCCAGGAAATCTGCCCTACGTCGTGCAGGCTGTGAACGCAGGCGCCCACGCCGCAGCAGGTTTGCCGGTCGCGCAACACGCGCGGGGCGCGCTCAGCCACTCGCTCCAGCAGGACCAGCTTGAGGCAGAAGGCCAGAGCGGACAGTTCTTCCAGGTCCAGCGCCGTGGTTTCCTGAAAGGAGTCCACGTAAGCCGCAAGCGAGCGTTCATCGAAGCGGTAATCAGCGGCAGCCAGAAAGCCCTCAGCCACCGCCAGAACCCGCGGCATCTGGTCGCCATTGCGGCGCCGCGCCTCCGGCAGGGGCTTGAGGGTGCGGCCGCCGTCGCTCAGTTCCTGCAGGGTGCTGTAAAGCAGGCGGGCATTGTCGTGCAGCCAGCGGAAATCGTCGCCGATAGCTTCCTTGGGCAGGGGAGTGTCGAGCGCGCTCCACAGCGGCTTCAGGCTTTTGCGCAAAACGCGGCAACGCTGCGCGAAGAAACGGCGCGAACGAGCGCGGGGCAGGGAAGCCAGCCCTGCGGCGAATTGCGCGGCCTTGGCCCGCAAGGCGGAGAGGTCGGTGGAAGTTTCCGGCCAATGTTCCGGCCAGCGTTCGGCCTCGGCACAAATAATCTCCAGCTGAGTGTTCTGCGGCATGTAAGGGTCCCTAGCGGTAACTGGCGGCCTGCATTTCGAACATCTCGGCGTAGCGGCCGCCCAAGCTCGCCAGCTCGTTATGACTGCCTTGTTCGGCAATCCTGCCGTTTTCCAGGACCACAATGCGGTCGGCCATGCGCACGGTGGAGAACCGGTGAGAGATAAACAAAGCCATCTTGCCCGCGGTCAGTTCGGAGAAGCGCTGAAACACTTCACATTCGCTGCGCGCGTCCAGCGAGGCGGTGGGTTCGTCGAGGATGAGCAGCTGGGCATCGCGCAGGTAGGCGCGCGCCAGCGCCAGCTTCTGCCATTCGCCGCCGGAAAGGTCCACGCCGCCTTCAAAACGCCGGCCCAGCATCTGCTCGTAGCGCGCAGGCAGCTTTTCCACCACCTCGTGGGCCAGGCTTTTGAAAGCCGCGTTCTGCAGCAGGTGGAGGTCGCCCGCCTGCTCGATTTTTCCCACCGCGATGTTTTCCCGCGCGGTGAGTTCGTAGCGCATGAAGTCCTGGAATATGACCCCGATTTCGCGGTACAGGTCTTCCAGGTCGTATTCGCGAAGGTCCACACCATCGAGCAGAATCTGCCCCTCGGTGGGGTCGTAGAGGCGCGTGATTAATTTGACGATAGTGGTCTTGCCCTGCCCGTTTTCGCCGATCAGGGCGACGCGCTCTCCCGGACGAAGCTGGAAGTTCAGCCGGTCCAGCACCAGGCGCGAAGTGCCGGGGTAAGAGAAGGACACGTTGCGGAACTCGAAGCCGCGGGTAATGGGCCGGGGCGCGGGCAGCGCATTGGGCTTGGAGCGGATCGTGGGCTGCATTTCAAAGAAGGCCAGCAGGTCGGTCAGGAACAGGGCCTGGTCGGCGATGCCGGACAAGGTGGAGAAAATCTGCTGGATGTTGCCGCTGACCTGCACAATGGCGCCGGTTAGCGCGGTCAAAGTGCCGATGCTGATGGCGCCAATCAATGCGCGCCAGATCACATAGACGTAAGCCGAGTAGTAGCCGACCGTGCCGACGATCGAGAGCAGCGCGCCGGCTATCAGCCGGCGGCGGGACAGGTCCACATTCTCTTCGTAGATCTGGTCCCAGAGGCGCGTAAAACGCTCGCTCAGGAAGTTCTTAAGACCAAACAGCTTGAGTTCCTTGGCCGCTTCCTTGCTGCCACCCAGCACGCGCAAATAGTCAAGTTGGCGGCGGATGGGGGTCTGGCGGAAGTTCTTCGCGTAGCCCAGAAAGGCAAAGTGGCTTTCACCCAGGAATGCGGGAAGAACCCCGGCCACCAGCAGAAGCAGCAGCCAGGGGGAATAAGCAATGATGTAGATGGACAGCGATATGGCCGTCACCATCTGCTGGATCAGGCTGCCGATCTGCTGAATCATGCCCAGGCGATCGGTGGCCTGCACCCGGGCCCGCTCCAGGCGGTCATAGAAAATGGGATCTTCGTAAGCAATCAGATCCAGTTCGGACGCGTGCTTCATGACCCGGATGCTGACGTGGCGGGTGTACTTGTCGGCCAGCAGGGCGTCCATGAAGTCAATGGTCCGGCTCAGTAAGCTGCCCAGTACGGCAAGAGAGAATTCAGCCGCCACCAGCCACCAGAAATGCGGCTGCACGGGGTGCGTGGGCGTCTGCACCGTGTGCACAATGGCATCAATGATCAGCCGGGTGATAGCCAGCAAGGCCAAGGGAAGCAGCGCCACCAGAAGGCGCAGCCCAACTCCCGCTGCCACTACCGCCGGACCCGACTCCCACACGATGTGCAGGACAGGGGGAATGTTGCGCATCGCCGTAAGGCGTTCGCCCCATCCACCCCAGAAACTCTCGTTGTGCTTCATCTGACCTTCAACCAAAGATCTACTGTGTTTTGTTTAAGTTTGAATTCAAGGTTGACGAGGGGCGCGCGGTGGTTGATGCCGAGCCGCGCCAGGAGTTGGCTGGCCTGTGCGGGGACAGACCTGAGAGCAGTCCACCAGGTTCAATACAGTCGAAAATTGCCACAACCCTCATAAATTTCCACAACGAAGTAATTTTTACTTGTTTTTGCCCCACATCTGTCTCAAACACCGGGTTTCGCCTTAGTTAATTGCATTCGGAGGACCATCGCGGCCAAAAAATTTCCGCAGGTTTTCCGTGTAGCTGCTGCATTTTTCGGGGCTTAATCCTGTGCCGCACTGCCGCCATCCGAGCTTCCCTAAAACCCGCTGGAGGGAGGATAAGGTTGGTAACTACTTAGGCTAATTGACTGATAACGAAGGGAGGTAGCTTCGGGCATACTGGGCGGCGAGAGCGCGATGTTGCACCAAAGCAGAGGCACTCCCCCAGCCCGCGCTTAGGGTAGTTGCTCCCGATGCGAGCTGGCCAGGTTGCGCTAGGGCTAGTCCGCGAAAAAACAAAGCTGCCACTTCCAATGGACTGGACCCGACGCGGTTTTCTGCGGACTCTTGTTGCGGGGAGTATGGTTTTGCCCTTCGCCGGCGGCAGGGGTGTTTCCGATCTCTTACTGGCGGAGGTAGAGGAGCCGGATAAAGAGAGCTCTCTCAATGAGTTGGAGCGCGCATGCTTCGAATTCTTCTGGCATGAGGCTGACCCACTCACTGGGCTGGTGCGCGACCGGGCTTCTGCCGATGGCGGCGACGCCCGTCGCACCGCCAGTATTGCCGCTACCGGCTTTGGGCTCACCGCGTTGTGCATCGGCCATGAGCGCGGCTACCGCCCGCGAGCCGAAATCGCAGAGCGGGTCCAAGCCACTCTGGATTTTCTGCTCCGCCATGCTTCTCATCACCAAGGGTTCTTCTACCATTTTCTCGACATCCACGATGGACGCCGAGTAAGGTTCTCGGAAGTTTCTCCCGTAGACACCGCCATCCTGCTGTGCGGCGTCCTGACCTGCCGACAGTATTTTGAGAGTGGCAGCCTGCGGTCAGTGGCGAGCCAGATTTATGACCGGGTTCGCTGGCCCTGGGCGCTGAACGGTGGCAGCACGTTCGCGCTTTCCTGGAGACCGGAATATGGTTTCAGCCCCCTGCGGTGGGACACGTATTGCGAGTCCATGATGCTTTATTTGCTGGCCATGGGCTCGGGCCGCCATCCCATTCCAGCGGAATGCTGGCGCGGTATACGCCGGCCCTGGATGGAGTATGGAAAGTACCGGTTCATTGCTGGAGCCAGCCCTTTATTCATTCACCAATTCTCACATGCCTGGTTCGACTTCCGCGGGCAGCGCGACGACTACACCGACTACTTCGCCAATTCGGTGCTGGCCTGCGAAGCGCACCGGAGTTTCTGCCAGGAGCTGAGCCGGCAATTTCCCAGCTATGGCGGCGGGGTGTGGGGCATAACCGCATCGGATTCGCGGCGCGGGTACGTGGCCTGGGGTGGTCCGCCGCTACAGGGCCCGATTGACGGCACCATCGTTCCCGCCGCTGCCGCCGGCTCGCTGCCTTTTCTGTTTTCCGAGGCAGTGGATTTGCTGCGCCTGTTGCGCAGCCGTTATGGCGGCCAGATCTGGCGACGTTACGGCTTCGTGGACGCGTTTAATCCCCTGGTGGGCTGGTCCAGCCGCGATGTGCTGGGAATAGATGTGGGCATTAGCCTGTTGATGGCGGAAAACGCCCGCAGCGAGTTCGTCTGGCAGACTTTCATGCGTAACCCGGAGGCACGCCTGGGGATGGAAAAGGCTGGATTTTCGCCTCTGAAACAGACTCCTGTCTTATACGCCGTCAACCAACCTGCCGCCCTGGCAGCAGGCAGTTCCGGCAGGCTGGTTTCCACAGCGCCTGGGCGAGCAGCAGGGAAGTCGTAACCCATTGCTCTTCTGATACTTGCCAATAATGTTCCAAGCTGATTCTCGGTCGGGTCAAAGCTCTGGGGTGTGGCCGCCAGCAGGGTTCATGACCTTGGTTATGTGGACTAAGCAGGTGCGGTGTCCAATACTGGCGCCGTGTCCCAAAACAGGACGTAGTCCCGATCCTGGACAAGAGGGCCCAAACCCTGGGGACAGAGATGCCGTACCAAACCAAGGAGAGACCATGAAGGCTCGTTTTCATCTGTTTGCCAGCCTGCTGGCGATAGCCGTGGCGATGGCCCTGCTGAGCAATCCGGCTACAGCAGCCAGCCTGAATTCCAACACCGCCAATGTACAGTTCAACGCCACCATG
>DASVBI010000603.1:0-6699 GCA_036375915.1 Terriglobales bacterium
TAGACCGCCTGGTTCCCCGGGCTTGTGCCCGGAGCTGGCGTCCTGCTGAGGCGCTTCAGCGCTGAAGCATCTCGCGCGGGGTTCCACACAGGCCGGTGGGCGCCATAGTTACTCCTGCAATTCGGCGTCGCCGGCGGCGGAGTCGGAGCCCTCGTCACCAGGCGCCCGCTTCACCCGCACCACCGTGATCTTGGAGAAGCCCTCTTCGAACTTGGGCGGCTTCAGCTTGCCCGCCATGCGCTGCATCACATCCTCCGGCACCACGCGATTGCGGCGCGCGTTGCGCTCCATGCACACTTCCGTGGGCACGTCGAAGAATACCGCCTGCACTTCGTAGCCGAAGTCGCGCGCCATTTTGATCCAGCCCCGGCGGTCGTGGGGCGAGAGGTTGGTGGCGTCCACATAATTCAGGGGCATGCGGGCCACCAGGCGGGCGCGCAGCAGCGAGCGCAGGGTGGAGAACACCAGGTCCTGGAAGCGCTGCTCGGTCACGTCGTCAAACAGCATGGAGCGGATTACATCGCTGGAAAGAGGCACGGCGCCGCGGCGCTTGAACCAGGTGCTCTTGCCGGAACCGGGCAGGCCAATGGCCAGCACCACCACGCCCTTCGGCTTTCGCGGTTGAGCGGCGGCGTGATGCGGGCGTGGAACCCGGGGCGTTTCCGGTTCGGCCGCCTGCGGCGGAGGCTCAACGGCAGGCGGCGGGGCTTCACCCGGCTCCGGGTACGCCGGCCGCAAGGGGGTGGCGGAAGCGGCGGCTGCGGGGCTCCGGCCGCCGCGGCCGCGACGCCCTCTGCGGCGCCGTCTTTTGGCGGCGGGACGCTGGCCTTCCCCGGTCTTGGGCACACCTTCCGTCGTGGGCGCAGCTTCGGAGACGGGCGCCGGCGCTTCCGCTTCCACTACGGGTTTCTCCTCCGCTTCCGGCACGCGCGGCGGCAACTGGTCGGTTATGAAATTGGGCTGCAAGGGTGGCGGATTTTGCCCCTGCTCCGCACTGCTGCCCGCGCTTTTCCGGCGGCGACGCATCCGCTCACGTATCCACTTGCCCATGCTCCGCCTTGTAACACATCCCTCGCTTTATCGGCAACGTATTGTGCTGCTGTCGTGCTCAGTAATGCACCGCCATCGCGCGCTCCCGCGCCACCAAGGCAGGTCCTTCGCTGCGCGAAGCATGACAATTGTAAAAATGTGCCTCTGTGTTCGGCGGAGCCCGCATTTGCTCCTCGGCGATGCGGATGTTACGATTTTTGGTTACCGCAAAAGGCCCGCAACTCCCCTTAATCTCGCACTCATTCGGAGGTTTTATGGCAATCAAAGTAGGCATCAACGG
Organism: Terriglobales bacterium; assembly: GCA_036375915.1. Classification (GTDB taxonomy): domain Bacteria; phylum Acidobacteriota; class Terriglobia; order Terriglobales; family Acidobacteriaceae; genus JAICWP01. The sequence goes on from DASVBI010000603.1 coordinate 1,331, forward strand.
ATTCGGCCGCATCGGGCGCAACGTGCTGCGCGCCGCGCTCAATGACCGCAATATCGAATTTGTGGCGGTCAACGACCTGACCGATCCCAAAACCCTGGCCCACCTGCTCAAGTACGACTCCATCCTGGGCAACCTGAGCAACGACATCAGCGCCGGGACCGACTGCATTCGCGTGGACGGGCGCACCCTCCGCGTTTTCGCTGAAAAAGATCCGGCCAAGCTGCCCTGGGACTCGGTGGGAGCGCAGGTGGTGCTGGAATCCACCGGCCGCTTCACCAACGCCGAGGACGCCAAAAAGCACCTGCGCGGTCCGGTCAAGAAGGTGATCATCTCCGCCCCGGCCAAGAACGAGGACGTCACCATCGTGCTGGGGGTGAACCAGCAGGTTTACGATCCGGCCAAACACAACATTATTTCCAACGCCTCCTGCACCACCAACTGCCTGGCGCCGATAGCCAAGGTGGTAAATGATTCCTTCAGGATCGTCAGCGGCAGCATGACCACCATCCACTCCTACACCAACGACCAGGTCATTCTCGATTTCCCGCACAAGGACCTGCGCCGCGCCCGCGCCGCCGCGCTCAGCATGATTCCCACCTCCACCGGCGCCGCCAAGGCTCTCCACCTGGTGATTCCCGAACTTAAGGGCAAGCTCGACGGCTTTGCCATGCGCGTGCCCACACCCAACGTCTCCGTGGTGGACCTGGTGGCCTGGGTGGAGAAGAAGACCACGGCCGAGGAAGTGAACGCGGCCATGAAGCAGGCCTCCTCTTCCGCTCCCCTCAAGGGCTACCTGGGCTATGAGGACGCGGAACTGGTCTCTATGGATTACCGTGGCGATTCCCGTTCCTCCATTGTGGACGCGCCCATGACGCGCGTGATCGGGGGCAACCTGGTAAAGGTCATCTCCTGGTACGACAACGAATGGGGATACTCGTGCCGCGTGCGCGACCTCATCAACTTCATCGGCAGCAAGGGCCTGTAGGTGATTTGAAAGGGCGCGGCTGCAGCCGCGCCGCAGCTGTCCTCTTTTTCGTGTGTCATCCCGAGCGAGCGCGACTGAACCCGCTTTGCGGGAGCGGGAGCGCGAGTCGAGGGACCTTGTGCTTAAACCTGAATGCGCCCGCGCCACATCGGCGAGGCGCTCCCCAAGGAGTCCGCTGTGAGCACTCATCGGCAAACTGTTCTGCACCGTGAAGGCATCGGCAAACTATCCATCCGCGACCTGCCCTTGAACGACCACCGCATCTTCATGCGGGTGGACTTCAACGTGCCCTTGTCCGAGGAAGGCGGCGTGCTCGACGACACGCGTATTCGCGAAACCCTGCCCACCATCGAGTACGCCCTGCGGCACGGGGCGCGGCTGATTCTGGCCTCGCACCTGGGCCGGCCCAAGGGCAAGGTCAACCCGCGCATGAGCCTGCGCCCGGTGGCCGAGCGCCTGCGCATGTTGCTCGATACCCAGTTGAGCCGCGGCGAGAACGTCGGCTTCTCCACCGATTGCGTGGGAGTGCAGGCCGAAGAGATGGCGGGCAAGCTGGAGAAGGGCCAGACCCTGCTGCTGGAGAACCTGCGCTTCCATCCGGAAGAGGAAGCCAACGACGAAAAATTCTCCCGCCAGTTGGCTCACCTGGCCGACTTCTACGTGAACGACGCTTTCGGCGCCGCCCACCGAGCTCACGCCTCCACCGTGGGCATTACCAAATTCCTGCAGAAATCTGCCGCCGGCCTGCTCATGGAAAAAGAACTGGAATACCTGGGGCGCGCCATGCAGCGCCCTGAGCATCCTTTCGTAGCCATTCTGGGCGGCGCCAAAGTGAGCGACAAAATCGCCGTCATCCGCAACCTCATGAACAAAGTGGACGCCCTGCTCATCGGCGGCGGCATGGCTTATACCTTCCTCAAGGCCCAGGGCCAGCCGGTAGGCAAGTCGCTGCTGGAAGAGGACAAGCTCGACCTGGCGCGCCAGATTCTGCAGGACGCTAAAGCCAAGGGCATGAAGTTCCTGCTGCCGGTGGACCACGTGGTGGCGCACAAGATTGACGCCGCGGCGGTGACCCGCACGGTGAACGAAATTCCCGCCGACCAGATAGCGCTCGACATCGGCCCGCAAACAGTAGAACTGTTCAGCGCGGAAATCGCCCGCGCCCGCACCATTGTGTGGAACGGGCCCATGGGGGTCTTCGAAGTGGAGCCGTTCTCCCACGGCACCAGGCGCATCGCCCACGCTGTGGCCGACAATGCGGGAGTGACCTCCATCGTGGGCGGCGGCGACACCGTTTCCGCCGTGCACGATGCCGGGGTGGCCGAGCGCATCACCCACATTTCCACCGGCGGGGGCGCGTCGCTGGAGTTCATGGAAGGCAAAAAGCTGCCCGGGGTGGAAGCTCTGACCAACGCCCCGTAACCGTAGCTTCCCGCGAGACCGCCTTACTTGCCGGCGCGCGCCGAGGTGGCGCGAATCTTCTCTCCGGAAATTATGGCGCGGGGATTATCTTCCACCAGAGTGCGGGCCCGCTCTTCGCCGTGCCACAACGCCACCGCATTGCGGGCGGCGGAGAGGATGGGCACGCGGCGGCGGGTATCATGGGCGTCGGTGGCCAGCACGTGCACCGCCTGCTGCTCCAGCAGGGAGCGGGCGCTGCGCCGCGCCTGCTCGCCCCAGAAGCCAGTCAGAGAATTGGCGGTGACCTGCACCAGGCAGCCGTCATCCACCCATTCCAGCAGACGGTCCATATTGTGCTGCAGCAGGGGATTGCGCTCGGGATGGGTAATCACCGGAGTCATTCCCATCTCGATAAGGCGCAGCAGCGCGCCCGTGATCTGCTGGGGAATGGAGTAATCGCTGAATTCGACCAGCAGGTAGCCGGTTTCGCCGATGGTGTAGCGCTGGGGATGGGCGAAGGCATCCTCGAGGTTATCGTAGGAAAGGTGAAAATCGCATCCCAGGGTAAGGCGCGGCGAGCCCCCGGTGAGCTGCTGCAGGCGTTCCAGGCGGGCTGCCAGTTCTTCGCGATGGTAGGCATACTGGAAATCGGCATGGGGGGTGGCCACGATGTGCTCGATGCCGTCGTGCGCGGCCATTTCGCACATTTCTACCGCCATCTCCCAGGAGGAGGCGCCGTCGTCCACTTCCGGAATGATGTGGCAATGAATATCTACCATGATGATTTCAGGGGCGTTGGGCGCTTTTGCGGCGGTTGGGGACGACCGCCAAAGCGCAGAGTCCTGCGCACGCAGCTCCTATCCTAATCGCGGAACGCGTGGTCCCACAACGGCTTTCCGACTACTAGTATCCCAAGCCCTGCCCAGCTCGCGGCGGGGGCGCCCGCGCCACAGGATTTTGCGGGCGGGAAAGGCATGGGTGTATCGTGCTAATCCACAATGAGAACGCCCAAATTCCTTGTCGTGATTCTTGTGGCCGCAGTGGCTGGGTTGTGCGCGCCTGCGGCGGCTCAGACGAACAGCGGAGACACGCCGCAGCAGAAATGGTTTCGCGACGCCAAGTTCGGCATGTTTATCCACTGGGGCGTTTACAGCGTGTTGGGCGACGGCGAGTGGGTGATGAACAACCGCCACATGCCCATAGAGGACTACGAAACCCTGCCGCAGCAATTCAATCCGGTGGACTTCAACGCCGCCGAATGGGTGGCCATCGCCAAGGCGGCAGGCGCGAAGTACATCACCATCACCAGCAAACATCACGACGGCTTTGCCATGTTCGCCACCAGGCAGACGACGTGGAACGTGGTGGACCGCACCCCCTGGAAGCACGATCCGCTGGCGGAACTGGCGCGCGAGTGCCACAAGCAGGGCATCAAGCTGTTCTTCTACTACTCGCAATTGGACTGGCATAACCCGGATTATTACCCGCTGGGCGGAACCGGGCAGAGCGCGGGGCGGCCGCCAGGAGGGAACTGGCAGCACTACCTTAATTTCATGAACGCGCAGCTCACCGAACTGCTGACCAATTACGGCTCCATTGGCGGCATCTGGTTTGACGGCTGGTGGGATAAGCCTGAGGCGGACTGGCAGCTGGAGCATACTTACGCGCTGATTCATAAGCTGCAACCGGAGGCGCTCATCGGCAGCAACCACCATCGCGCGCCCTTTCCGGGCGAGGACTTCCAGATGTTTGAGCGCGACCTGCCGGGCCAGACCAGCGCGGATTGGGACAAGAACCCGGTGATCAGCAAGCTGCCGCTGGAAACCTGCGACACCGTAAATGATTCCTGGGGCTACACGCGCGGCGACCATCATTGGAAGACGAGCACGCAGATGATCCGCTACCTGGTGGGGGCGGCGGGGCGGAACGCCAACCTGCTGCTCAACGTGGGACCGATGCCCACGGGCAAGATTCAGCCGGAAGCAGTGGAACGTCTGAAAGAGATGGGGGCGTGGCTGGCAAAGTATGGCGACAGCGTTTATGGCACGCGCGAGGGGCCGGTTGGGCCGCGCAGCTGGGGCGTGACCACGCAGAAAGGAAACCGCATTTTTGTGCACCTGATGGACTGGCAGGACTCGGCGCTGCTGCTGCCGCGGCTGCCGATGCGGGTGAGGCGGGCTTACCTGATGCAGACGGGCGCGGCGGTGGGGGTGAGCGAGAGCGAGGCGGGGACGCTGCTGCGGCTGCCCGCCTACGACAAGGCCGCGCCCGACAATATCGTGGTGCTGGAGCCGGAGCCGGGCAGTTGAAAAACAGGAAAGGAGACCCGCTGGGCTGAGGTGACAATGCCCAAATTTCTGATAGCCAGAATAGTCATAGTCCTGCTTTCCTCGCTGGTGTTTTACTTCGGAATCGCTGGGCTGAAGTCCGGCCAGATACGATCGAGGGGGTACACGTTCCACCAGGACGAGAATCCTCTCGGCTACTGGTTAACGGTTTTGACCAGCCTGGGGGGATCAGCGGCCATCATCTACCTGATGGTAACCAGATGATGAACCCACTATCGCCGGGATTTCGTGCCGCGAAACATGGGATACCGCGAAAGTAAGCGCAAGGTCCTTCGACTCCGCCTGCTGCGCTCAGGATGACATGGGAATCAGGATGACATGGGAAAAGATGGGCCAAAAAATAGATCAGGTTGTGCGGTGGAGGGCGGCGTCGAGGGCGGCGCCCACGGCGTTCAGCTTCTCCGGTGAAAGCAGGCGCTGGCAGGCTTCGAAGAGTTCGCGTTCTTCTTTGCGGATGTGAGCGGAGAGGGTTTGGGCGAATTCGCGCAGCCCGGCGGGGTCCAGCTCGCGGGCTTGGGCGCGGGCAAAGTATTGGCGCAGGGTTGCGTGCTCGGCGAGCAACTGCTCCACCAGCGGCTTGAGTTCGGCGAAGGCGGCAGCCTCGGGGAAAAGCGCCTCCTCTTCAGCCGCGAAGT